>NZ_JBSSCS010000022.1:0-50451 GCF_054060015.1 Thermostichus sp. MS-CIW-25 | reverse complement strand
TCAGGACTTGGGTCATGGTTCTATCATAACTTCCGCATTCCTCCCGACACTGACCCTACGGGTACAGTGCGGGGCTCCTGCGATTTCTAGCTGAGCCGCCGGGCCGGGGGATGGTACATCTCGTCACTGCCCCACACTGCTAACGCGGACGTGGAGGCATAGTGTAGTGATGACAGTTTGATGGGCGTTTTGCAATCGTAGGTCAGGTTGGTCAATTTGTGGGTTTAATTAAGCCAAGCTCACCGAAGTTGAGTCGGTGAAACGGTCAGCATTGTCTGTTAGGAGCATGGCGTTAGTACTCCGCACCGCTGTCGGGAAAAGGCAATCGTTCTTATGACCAGAGCAAGGGAGAGGAGAGGCACCGATCCATTCGCGCTAGCGGGCCGTAGGCCTTTGCGAGAGAAGTCGCGGGATCCCCGCCGCCCCTCACAACCTGCCAAGGATACCGTCCCACCTCCGGCGGAGTCAAAGCTGCGAACGGGATCTGGTCGCCTGCTTCCTGCCCCCAGGGGATCCCTGTCGGTTTCCCCTCCTCAACCGCTGCGTCTTGCCCGCCAAAAAGCCATTGCTCGTCTGCGCCAACGGGCTGCCCAGCCCCGCCGCTTGAGACGTTCTCCCTCTCTTGGCCAAGTATTGCTCAGGGGACTAAGCTTAAGTCTTATCCTGGGCCTGACGATGGCGGGCCTCTCGCAACTGCTGCAATCGACCACCGCTGGCCGGATAGAACAGGCCACGACGCAGCTTGGGGATCCTCCCCCGCCGGCATTCCCGAGTAACATTCTGCGGGGAGAAGCGATCCCGGCTTTGCAGGAGCGCTTGGCCGCTTTGGCCGACCAACCGGGCTTGACGGCAGGGGCTCTGTTCTGGGAGGTGGAAACCGGCGCCTTTGCTGGGGTTAGGCCGGATCAGGCTTTTCCTGCCGCCAGTGTGATTAAGATCCCCATTCTCTTGGCTTTTTTCCAGGCTGTGGAAACCGGGCAGGTGCGGCTGGATGAGAGGCTCACCCTGCGGGAAGATCTCAAGGGAGGGGGAGCTGGTGTGTTGCAAACCCGACCCCTCGGATCCCAGGTTTCTGCTTTGGAAGCGGCCACTCTGATGAGCACCCTCAGCGACAACTTCGCCACCAACCTGATCATCGATCGCCTGGGTGGGCAGGAGGCTCTCAACCAAAAATTTCGGCAGTGGGGGCTACAACACACGCAAATTTCATGGTGGCTACCGGATCTGGAAGGCACCAACACCAGCAGCCCGCGCGACATGGTTTGGCTGCTCAGCCAGTTGGAACAGGGGCGCATGCTCAGCCGCCGCAGCCGCGACCGTTTTCTGGACATTCTCTGGCGCACCCAACGGCCCTCCTATTTCCGGCCCAACTTGGGTCAAGAGGTGCGCATTGCCCACAAAACGGGAACCTTGAGCTCCGTGGTGGGGGATGCCGGGATCCTGGATTTACCCAACGGGCGGCGCTATGTGGCGGCGGTGTGGGTGAAGCGAGAAACCCCCAACGACCCCAGAGCTGAAGAGCTGATCGCCAGCCTGTCGCAAGCAGCCTACGAGTTCTGGTCTGCTCCTGGATCCGCCCCGCCATCCCGAACAGACACCACCGGCAGCCCGCAACCCTGAGTCCCCCACTCCGCAAATCTTTCCATACTGCTACGCAACGCTTACGCGAACGCAGTAGCAGTGCGGAGCACTATTCCAGGCAGAGCACAAATGCCAGAGTGGAGAAACAGGCGTTGAGGGAAAAAGATGGGGCACCTGGTCAGCATCAACCCCGCCACCGGAGAGGAATTGGCTCGCTACCCCGTTTTCGACGCTGGGCAGATCCAGAGCTGTATTGCCCAAGCCCACGAGCGGTTTCAGAGCTATCGTCGGATCCCGTTTGCTCAGCGATCCGCCTGGCTGAAGCGGGTGGCAGGGATCCTGGAGGAGCGCAAAGCGGAGTTTGGCCGCCTAATCAGCCTGGAGATGGGCAAAACCTTGGCCTCTGCCGTTGCCGAAGTGGAAAAATCCGCTTGGGTTTGTCGCTACTATGCCGAGGAGGCAGAAGGGTTCTTGGCCGAGCGCTCCATATTGCTACGCAACGCTTACGCGAATGCCACCGGTGCGGAGCACTTTGCCAGCCGCAGCGGGATCCGCTACCAGCCGCTGGGAGTGATTTTGGCAGTGATGCCCTGGAACTTTCCCTTTTGGCAGGTGTTTCGCTGTGCAACCCCGGCCCTGATGGCGGGCAATACCCTTCTGCTCAAACATGCTTCCAACGTGCCCCAATCGGCTTTGACCCTGGAGCGGATCTTTCAGGAGGCGGGATTTCCGCCAGGGGTCTTTCAAACCCTGCTGATCACAGCAGCCCAGGTGGCAGAGGTGGTGGCGGATGAACGGGTGCGGGGGGCCGCCCTCACCGGGAGCGAAGCCGCCGGCTCCAGCCTGGCCCGTTTGGCCGGTCAATATCTGAAAAAAACGGTGTTGGAACTGGGAGGGAGCGATCCCTTCATCGTGCTGCCCAGCGCCGATCTGGAGGCAGCAGTTGCCACAGCGGTCACGGCCCGTCTGATCAACAACGGCCAGTCCTGCATTGCCGCCAAACGATTTATCTTGCACAGGGCTATCGCTGAACCTTTCACGGCTGCCATGACGGAGCGATTTCGCCGGCTCAAGGTAGGGGATCCCTTGGATCCGCAAACGGACGTGGGGCCTCTGGCTACCCCCAGCATCCTGCAAGAGGTGGACGGACAGGTGCAGGCTTTGGTGCAAGCAGGAGCCAAAGTCCATATCGGCGGATCCCCCTTGGGAGGAAATTTTTACCCGCCCACGATCCTGAGCGACATCCCCCCCGATCATCCGGTGGCCCACCAGGAGGTGTTCGGGCCGGTGGCGCTGTTGTTCACCGTACCGGATGTGTCGGCAGCCATCGAGCTGGCCAACGGCACGCCCTTTGGCCTGGGCGCCAGCGCCTGGACAACCGATCCAGAGGAACAAGAGCGCCTGCTGGAGGAGCTGGAGGCGGGATCCGTGTTCATCAATGGCATGGTCAAGTCCGACCCGCGCCTTCCCTTCGGCGGCATCAAACGCTCAGGGTATGGACGGGAACTGAGCCGGGAAGGGATCCTGGAATTTGTAAACGTCAAAACCATTTGGGTGAAGTGATGGCGGAGACTGCTCAAAGGGATCCCCAGCCGGCGGCGGATCCCGTGATCAAGCTGGATCAGTTCCTCAAGCTGGCGGGGGCTGCTCCCACCGGTGGGCAGGCCAAGCAGCTCATCCAAGCGGGGCAAGTGCGGGTGAATGGCGAGGTGGAAACCCGGCGGGGACGCAAGCTGCGCTCAGGAGATGAGGTGGCCGTGGGAGGTGGAGTTTGGCGGGTGCACCTGAGTGAGGCCCCGAAGTGAAATCAATGCAATGGGATCAAGAAAAGCATGGCCAAAGCCCCGATTCCCCCTGCCACCGCAAACTGCCACTCCAGCCCCCACAGCAGGCAGGCAACTCCGGCCAGGATCTGGATCCCACCGGTGATCCAGTAGGGGAGACGCGGCGGATCCACCAGGCCGTTGAGCCAGTGGCCCAGCCCCATTTGCCACAGCCAGAACACCCCCAAATACTGGCCCAAGGCTGCCAAAGGGGTACGTCCGACAAAGGGCAGCACCGAGAGGATCATGCCCTGGGCAATCACCAGCGTCCACACCAAGCCCACAAAGTAGAGATGGGCCAGTCCGGCTGTTCGAAACTCCGGCAAGCTAGTCTGCCGCACCATGTAGCCCAAGCCAACCAGGGAAATCACCAGCCACAGCCAGTTGATGTTGGCCTCTTGGTGAAACTGGGTGGCAGCAAACCCAATCCCCAAAAGGACGGCCCAAACCAGGTACACCCGCCGACAAATGTTCCAGAAGGGAAGAGGGGATCCCAGGGGTTCCATTTGCATGGCCTTCACCTAATCGACGACGACAATGCGGCCCACCATGCTGGGGTGGATATCGCAGAAATATTCCTGGATCCCAGCTACTTCGAACACCACCGCTTTGCTCTCGTTGCGACTTAGCCGTCCCGTCCCTTGAAACTGCGCTCCCTCCACAGGAGTAGCCGTGTGGGGGGTGGAATCCAGGTTGGTGAAGGTCACCTTGCCGCCCCGCTTGAGGATGATCTCCGGGGGCAGGTATTGAAACCCGCGAATGATCACCTCTGCTGCCGCCGTTGCCTCGACAGGATCTCGCCCCGCAACAGAGCTGGCTTGTCGCCACCGATCCACAGCCAAGATAGCCCCCACATTGAGCAGGGATCCCAGTCCACTCAGCAACAGCAGCCGCCGCGTCATCGGCATAGGACTTTCTCCACACAGGTTTAGGAAGAGAACAAAGGCTGAGGCGCTCAGAAGAAGGCGATTGCGACAGCAGTGCAGAGCACTTGGATCTCCAAGCCCCAAGTCCTACAGAGGACGTTGGAAGGCTTTGCAGATCATCGCCTCATCGCCGGCAGGGGTTACCAACAGCTCTACACCTTCAGGATCCAGCGCTCCCGAGTCTCGGCGCTGACAAAGGGGGCAGGCACCACCAGAATGCTGGGGTCAAGGCTGTGGAACACGGCCCGGATTGCGGTGGCATGGGCAACTTCGTTGGGGCCAATGGTGCTGGCAGCAGCCACCAGGTCTTTGTTGGAAAGCTGGACAAAGGCATCGTTGTAGGCTAGGGCCGCATCGAACTCCAGAGCCAGGGCCAGCTTGGCGATGTTGGCATCGGAATCGAGGTTGCCTTCTTTGTTGTCGATGTAGGTGGAAAGGTCGTAGCTATCCCGCGCCCGAGAGGGGATCCCTCCCAGTTGCCGCACGGCACCCGCCAGCAGATCCCGATGCTGCTCGTGATCCTTCAGGTTCTTGGTGGCCACTTCCAACACGATCTTGCCCACCTCGGTGTTGCTCAACTTGCCGGCAGCGGTTTTGTAGGCCCAGATCGCCTGCTGTTCCAAGTCGATGGCGGCGTTGAGAATGGCAATATCAGCAGTGTTGGACTGAGCGGCACCGGGCAGGCTGCGCAACCCAATTGCTCCACCTACGCCCGCCAGCAAACCAGCCAACAACAAGCTGCGGCGGGAAGTTGCAGGGCTGGGATCCCATTCGGCGGCCAATTGAGGCAGAGCGAAGGGAGTCTTTGCAGTCTTCATCTCAAGTCTCCTGTCTCGAAAGATGGCAACCAACCTTCAGGGACTTGCTCTGGGTCGGGCAATTCCCTCTGGCCTGGTCTGATGGGAATACGCCGCTGATGCCACGGCGGATGCCTGGGGGAAAAGATTTGGATTGTGTGCTCAGCTTTTGGGCTGGGCTATTTTGAAAGTTGGGTTTCACTGGGGACAAGCGTTCGGTCGGTAGTGTCGTTATCCATCCATGCGATTCTGGGCGTGAACCTGCACCTTGCTCTGCCGGAGGCCAGCCTACAGAGCTACACCACGTGGATTGAGGCGCGTATCCGGGAGGGGCAGGGCGCTCAAGTGGTCACCTGCAACCCGGAAATGATCATGCAGGCGCAGCGGGATCCCGCCTTTGCCCAGGTGCTGCAGGCAGCAGAGCTGGTGATCCCCGACGGCATCGGGGTGGTGTGGGCTTTGCGACGGCAAGGGATCCGCGTCCAGCGGGTGCCGGGGATCGAGCTGGCAGAAACCCTGATCACGTTGGCGGCAGAACGGGGGTGGCGCTTGGCCCTGGTGGGGGGAAGGCCGGAAGTCAACCGGGCAGCAATTCGATATTGGCAAGCCCAGTGTCCTGCTTTGGCCCTCTGGGGCTACCACGGCTACTTTTCTGGCAACGAAGAAAAAGAGCTTCTGCAAGCTCTCCAGGAATTTCGACCGCAACTGGTGTGGGTGGGGCTGGGATCCCCGCGCCAGGAGCTGTGGATCCAGAAGTGGCGTCCCCTTTTGCCCCAGGCTATCTGGATGGGGGTGGGGGGCAGCTTGGACATTTGGGCCGGCCAAAAACGGCGAGCGCCCCGTTGGTGGCGTGACCATCACCTGGAATGGTTGTATCGTCTCTATCAGGAACCCTGGCGCTGGCGACGCATGTTGGCTTTGCCCAAGTTTGTCTGGCGGGTGCTGTGGGATCCCTCTTCTCGTTTGCGCCCCTAGTCTGCCGGCGCTCTCTCCCTCCTCTGTCTAGGCGCTTACTATGGTGATCGGTCAGCACATCGGCTATCCTCCTCGCTTGTACCGTTGGGCGGGTACGGCTCCGACTCCTCATCTCCCTGCCCCGGCCAATCCAGAGGCCACCCTGGGCTTTTACGGCAGCACTCAATCCGGATCCCTGGAAACCCCGGCCAGCATGGTGTCCTTGCGGGGCGTGAGCAAAGTCTTTCCCAACGGCAACTTGATTTTTCAGGATGTGAACTTGGAGGTGCGCCGCGGCGAGTTCGTGTTCGTAACGGGGGTCTCCGGAGCAGGCAAGTCCACTCTTTTGCGACTGCTCTACGGGGCGGAACAGGCCACCGAGGGCACGGTCATCGTCGATCAAGTCTGTCTATTTTCTTCTGAAGGGCGGCGGCGACCCTACCGCATCCCACCGCGTCCGCTGGCCATGTTGCGGCGGCGCTTGGGGGTGGTTTTCCAAGATTATCGCCTTCTGGCCAACCGCACCCTGGCAGAAAATGTGGCCTTCGTGCTGCGCGCCCAAGGGCTGTCCCCCGCAGAAATCCGCCGTCGCATCGGGCCGACCCTAAAGATGGTGGGGCTGACCGAAAAGCGAGATCACTTTCCCCATGAGCTTTCGGGGGGGGAACAGCAGCGCCTTAGCCTGGCCCGGGCCATTGTCAACATGCCGGTGCTGCTGCTGGCGGACGAGCCAACAGGAAACCTAGATCCGGAAAACTCCCTCTTGGTTCTCCAGATTTTGGAGCGGCTCAATTCCTTTGGGGTGACCGTCATCATGACCAGCCATGACCCCTATCTGGTGGAGCGGGCCGGCCACCGGGTGGTGCGCATGGAGGGAGGGCGCCTGTATGATCTGCGCTGAGGGCTGCCGGGATCCCTATTTTGCTCTTCACAAGCTTTTTGAGATCCCGGAGAGCAGCTTTGCCGGTTGCATCAGCAGACCGTAGGCCCTAAGCCAGCCGCATCAGCACAACAGCGGCACCGCCCGCGGCGACTTGTCAAGCCAGCCCGACCAGTTACATCAGCGGGTCGTGGGCCTTACTCGCGCAGACCCTCAGGTTGGGTTTCCAGAAGCTCCTCCCCTAGCTGATGAGCGGCAGCCACCATATTTTTCAGTGCGGGGATCACCTCCTCCCAGCGGCGGGTCTTGAGGCCACAATCGGGATTAACCCAAGTTTGCTCCACAGGCAAGTGGGCCAGTCCTGTGCGCAGCTGCTGCAGGATTTGCTCAACGCTCGGCACCGCAGGGCTGTGGACATCGTAAACGCCGTTGCCCACCTGGTGACGATACCCAGCCTGGGCAATTTGCAGCAGGGTTTTGTTGTTGCTGCGGCTGTTTTCAATGGAAAGCACGTCGGCATCCAGCCGCTCAATGTGCTCGATAATGTCCCCAAACTCTGAGTAGCACATGTGGGTGTGAATCTGGGTTTCCGGCTTGGCCCCGCCGGTAGCTAGGCGAAAGGCATCCACTGCCCAGCTGAGGTATTCTGGCCAGCGTTCTTTTTTCAGAGGTAGCCCCTCCCGCAGTGCCGGCTCATCCACTTGCACCATCACCGCTCCAGCCGCTTCCAGATCTGCCACTTCGGCTCTCAAGGCCAGGGCAATCTGCAAAGCCTGCTCCCGCCGGGGAATATCAACACGGGGAAAGGACCAGTTGAGCATAGTCACTGGCCCCGTGAGCATGCCTTTCACCGGCTTTTGGGTGTGGGACTGGGCTACTTGGAATTCCCGCACTGTCATGGGTTGGGGGCGAACCACGTCGCCGTAGAGAATGGGAGGGCGCACGCAGCGGCTGCCGTAACTCTGCACCCAGCCGTGTTCAGTGAAGGCAAAGCCTTCCAGCTTCTGGGCAAAGTACTCCACCATGTCGGTGCGCTCAAATTCCCCATGCACCAACACATCCAGGCCAATCTCTTCTTGAATGCGGATGCACTTGGCAATCTCAGCGTCAATGGCTGCTTCGTACTCCGCCTGCGAAACCTCCCCTCTTTTGTACTTAGCTCGCCACTGCCGCACCTCTGGAGTTTGGGGGAAGGAGCCAATGGTGGTGGTGGGCAAAGGTGGTAGCTGAACCTGCCGACTTAGGCGCTGCTCGTAGGGCAGGAATCGCTCGAAGTCCTGGAGCTTGAGGTTGGCCAAAGCCTGGCGCACTTGGGGGTTGGGGGGGCTAAACTGCGCAAAGCTCTGCCATTGCTGCTGGATTTCCGCCTGCTGGGCAGCAGTGTCTTCGCCGTTGAGGGCTCGCGCCAGGAGAGCTACTTCGGCCAGCTTCTGTTCGGCAAAGCTGAGGACATTTCTGAGGGGTTCCGGCAACTGGGCTTCCAGAGCAGCGTCGTGGGGCACAAATTGCAACGAAGCGGAAGGCTGCACCCGTAGGTTGGGAGCTACCCCCTGCAGCTCCCGCAGGCTGGCCAAGACGGTCTCAGGCTGAACCTTCCAGACATTCCGAGCGTCCACTACGCCAGCACCTAGGATCTGGTCAGCCGGAAAGCCATAGGTTCTTACCAGATCCAGGGTGTGGCCACGGGTAAAGTCAAGGCTAATGCCGGCCACCGGCAGTTGCACCACCCAGGGGTAAGTCTCCCCCAGGTCATCGAAGTAGGTGACCAAGTGGACAGGGATCCCGGCGGTTGCCAACTGGCGGTAGCTCATTTCCACAGCTTCCCGCAGGCCACTTCCCTGGCTGGTAACCAAAATGGGATCGTGAATCTGGACTTCTGGGATCCCCAGCTGTTTTAACTCCTGGAGGAGATCCCGGTACAGAGGAAGGAGCTTTTCCAAGTCCGCCCGCAGATCCCCAGATCGCTGGCTAAGGCAGAGCAAAGTCACTGGACTGAGGACAACGGGGCTGGTGCGCTCCCCTAGGATCCCTTGGGCCCGCCGAACTCTTTCCAAAAAATCCCCAAAGTTAGGACTGGGATCGGCTTCCGGCTCAATTTCGGGTACCAAGTAGTGGTAGTTGGTGTCAAACCACTTGGTCATTTCCAAAGCCGGCAGGCCCTCCCGCCCCCGCGCCATGGCAAAGTAGCGGTCTAAACCCGACAGACCTCGGAACCGAGAGGGGATCAGCCCCAGCCAGGTGGCCCAGTCCAGTACATGGTCGTAGAGAGTCTGATCCCCTACCGCAATGTGATCAATCCCAGCTTGTAGCTGAGTCTGCCAGGCTTGAGTCTCCAAATCCCAAAAGGTAGCCAGCAGAGCCTCTGACCCTAGGGCACCACTCCAAAAGCCTTCCAAAGCTTTTTTGAGCTCGCGGCGCTTGCCCATGCGGGCATACCCCAATGTCATGGTTTGTGCAGTCATGTTGTGTGCCATCCCAAATACTGAGTTTTCTAATTTTCCTGCGTTCAATTCGCCCTCAACTGGGATCCCGCCCGCCAAGGAAGAAACCGGCTGTTCCTCTCTTGCCTCTGGAACCCCAACAAAACACTGCCTTTTGCGCAAATAAAGATACTCAACGCAGCCAGCGATCGCAGTGGCTACTTGCCAGCCTACCGATTGAAGTCAGGAAGCCTGACATCTCACTCTTTCCTTCGCGTAGGCGGGCTGTAGATCTTGATAGATCTTGGTGCAACAGCACCCAAAATTTACTCTCTCCCGGCCAACTGGCTCAGAGTCTTGCTTGGGTTCTTGGACTTATTTCTACTGCTGAGGAGTACCGAAAGCTTGTGGGAGCAACGCCGGGAAAATGCTCAGGATAACGAAAGCAGAAACGAGCTAAAGCCAAGACAGTTACCATCTGTACCTCGCAGATGTTGTGAAGTTTAGAAAAACCATCGGCGGGCATTCTGACTGACACGGTTTTGGGGGACAAGATCTGGATCGGCAGCGAATGACTCTAGAGATTTGCTGCAGGACTTCTCCTAAACCGGATCACAGCTGCGGGACAGCGGCAGATTCTCACTGCTCTTTCCCCGTTTCCTCTGGCGGCTGATCCCCGTCAGAACCGATAGCTGAGCTACATCGTATCACGGAGTTCAGAGACGGGAGTAGAGTGCTTCAATCATCACCAAGCCAGCAGCCTTTGGAGCTACCAGACCTCACCTTTCACCCAGCGGTCTTGCAGGAAGTCATCGGAACCCTCTAAGCATCCTCCCCCCCTGCATTGCTCTCAAGATAAGGCAGTGATAGCTTAGCTGCCATTAAGTCTTGTCCAGGAGGCAAGGGGGTTTGCTCCTTTTTGCTGAAAAAGCGACAGATCGGGGTTTCTATGGCATCAAGCTTAAAAGTAACTGTGTGGTCTGTGGGCCTCTTCTTGCTGAGCCAGATGTGGGCTGGATGCGCTCAGAATGCTGCTGAGCGGACAGCTTTCGATCCAAAGCTAGCAGGATCCAGCGATCAAATCGTGCTGGCCATTGGAGGGGAAAGGGAAGAAGGATTTGATCCCACCCTGGGCTGGGGACGTTACGGTTCGCCTTTGTTCCAAAGCACTCTGCTGCGGCGGGACGAGAACCTTGAGATTGTAAACGACCTGGCGACTGGCTACACTGTCAGCCAAGATGGCCTAACCTGGACGGTAACCCTACGAAAGGATGCAGTCTTCTCCGATGGAAAACCTGTCACAGCAGCGGACGTGGCTTACACCTTTAACCAAGCAGCTCGGAGTGGTGGTCTGGTCGACCTAACCGCCCTAAAGGAAGCAGTAGCTATCGACACTCATACGGTGGAGCTGCGGCTGCAAAAACCCCAAAGTACTTTTGTCAACCGCCTCATCACCTTGGGTATCGTGCCTCAACATGCCCACGGGCCTGATTATGCTCGCAAACCCATTGGCTCTGGCCCCTACCGACTGGTGCAGTGGGATGAGGGGCAACAACTGATTGTGGAGGCAAATCCCTTATATTACGGCCAGACTCCTGGCATTCGGCGGCTGGTTTTCCTTTTCCTGGAGGAGGATGCAGCCTTTGCAGCAGCCCGAGCCGGACAGGTACACGTGGTTAGCGTGCCTCAGTCTTTGGCTAAGCAAACTGTTGAGGGCATGAAGCTTCACGCCATTCCCAGTGTGGATAACCGAGGGCTGATGTTCCCCTTTCCCCCTAAAACCGGTGCGACAACCCCAAAGGGATACCCCATCGGCAACGATGTGACTTCTAACTTGGCGATTCGCAAGGCGGTCAACTTCGCCATTGACCGACAGGCGCTGGTGGATGGAGTCCTAGAAGGCTACGGATCCCCTGCCTATGGCCCAGTCAGCGGTTTGCCCTGGGAAGAGCCGACCGCCAAGATTGAGGACAACAATCCAGACCTGGCCCGTCAGATTCTAGCTGAGGGAGGCTGGAGCGATAAAGATGGGGATGGGGTAGTGGAAAAAAACGGGCTGCGGGCTGAGTTCACCGTGCTCTACCCGGCCAACGACAGTATTCGCCAAGCCCTGGCCCTAGCTGTTGCAGAAATGCTGCGGCCTGTGGGCATCCGAGTCAATGTCGAGGGCAAAAGTTGGGATGACATCACTCCGCTCATGCACAGCAACGTGGTGCTGTTTGGCTGGGGCAGCCATGACCCAACTGAGGTGTACAACCTCTACCACAGCAAAGCGGCCCAGGGGGGATTTTTCAATGCCGGCTACTATGCCAACCCGTTTGTGGATCGAATGCTGGATCTGGCTATGGAGGCCCCCTCTGAAGCTGAAGCTATCCCCTTCTGGCGGGCAGCCCAGTGGGATGGAAAGCAAGGCTTTACTGCCAAAGGAGATGCAGCCTGGGCTTGGTTGGTGAACCTGGATCATACCTACTTTGTCCACGAGTGCTTGGATATAGGCCAGCCGCAGGTACAGCCTCATGGCCATGGTTGGCCAATCACAGCCAACATCACCCGTTGGAAATGGACGTGCAACTGAGGTCAGTTCTGCTGTTTCTGGCTTATAAGCTGACTCGGCTGGGGTTGCTGCTGGCGGCTGTGGCAGTCCTGACGTTTGCCCTGCTCAGCTTCTCCCCTGTTGATCCCGTACAAGCCTATGTAGGGGCCGACATGCTGCAGATCAGCCCAGCCCAACGAGACCTGATTGCCCAGCGTTGGGGGCTGGATCAGCCCATGCTGCTTCGCTTTGGGAACTGGCTTGGGCAGATGGTTCAAGGCAACTGGGGCACCTCAATGGTGTTCGATCAGCCAGTGGTGCAGGTCATTCAACAGCGGTTTGAGCTATCGCTGCCCTTACTGGCAATTGCCTGGCTGCTTTCCGGTTTCCTGGGAGTGGGGTTGGGGGTTTTGGCCGCAGCGTTTCAGGGCGCTTGGGTTGACCGCGGTATTCGTCTTTACGCCTACACCCTCGCTTCTTCTCCCCCTTTCTGGGTGGCGCTGCTACTCTTGATCGCGTTTTCGGTAGAGCTGGGTCTAACACCTATCTGTTGCGCCGCGCCACCTGGCGCGTTGGCGGAGGAGGTGACTTTTTGGCAGCGCTTACACCACTTGCTCTTGCCTGCTTTCACCCTAACTTTCATCGGCGTTGCCAACATCACCTTGCACACTCGTCAGAAGCTCATTGACGTGTTGCACAGCAACTATGTGCTGTTTGCTCGTGCCCAGGGGGAAAGCCTGGCTGGGATCCTGTGGTACCACGGCTTGCGGAATATCTTGCTGCCTGCGCTGACGCTGCAATTTGCCTCCTTTGGGGAACTGTTTGGTGGCTCAGTGTTAGTGGAACAGGTGTTTGCTTATCCAGGACTGGGACAAGCAACGGTACAGGCAGCTTTGCGCAGTGATGTGCCTCTGTTGGTGGGCATTGTGTTTTTCAGCGCCTTGTTTGTCTATGCCGGCAATACCCTAGCTGACCTGTCCTACCAGATTGTCGATCCACGCATTCGCCTTGGCGGGAGGATAGGATGATCCCTTTTGCATCGCCTCGTGTTGCTGCTGCTGATGCCGATGGGGGGATGAAATTCTCAGAGTCCTCTGTCAAAGGAGAGCGCAGGCGGCAGACTCTGTGGGCAATTGGACTGTGTGCTTTTTTTTTGGTGTCTATCCTCTGCAGCGCTGGGCTTATCGGCGATACCGGACTGAGCCCGAACCTAACTCAGCGGAATCAGCCTCCTTCCCTGGCCCATCCCTTCGGCACCGACTGGCTGGGGCGGGATATGCTGGCCCGATCCTTGCACGGGATGTCCCTTAGTCTGTGGGTAGGCATGCTGGCTGCCGCCGTCAGCGTGGTGATCGCCGCTGTTTTGGGTTTGGTGGGTGGCACGGTGGGAGGCTGGGTGGATGCCTCGATCTGCTGGATGATTGACCTATGTTTCAGCCTGCCTCACCTGGTGGTGCAGATCCTTATAGCTTTTGCTGTCGGCGGCGGAGTTCGGGGAGTCATTGTTGCCGTTGCCCTCACCCACTGGCCCAGCCTAGCGCGCCTGGTGCGGGCCGAGGTGTTACAGGTCAGCAGTTCTGACTATGTCCAGAGTTCTTACCGACTGGGCCGCTCTTCCCTCTGGGTTGCCCGCTACCATATGATGCCTCACATTTTGCCCCAGCTCCTAGTGGGACTTATTCTGCTGTTTCCCCACGCCATTTTGCACGAAGCAGCCCTCTCATTCATTGGGGTAGGTATTTCGCCGCACCTACCGGCCATCGGCATTATTCTGGCCGAATCCATGCGCCACCTCTCCACCGGCTACTGGTGGCTGGGGGTTATGCCTGGACTGCTGCTGCTGCTGTCGGTCAAGGCTTTTGACTGGCTGGGAGAAAACCTGCAGGCCCTTCTCAATCCGCGTACGGCTCAGGAGTAGGGAAATGTTGGTGGTCTCCGGCCTAAACATTAGGTTCAGCCGATACGAGCGGGGGCTGCGCCGCCGCTACCTTCAGGTGATTACAGATCTGGATCTGGAGGTTAAGGCAGGGGAGGTGGTGGCAGTGGTGGGGGCCAGCGGATCGGGCAAAAGTTTGCTGGCCCATGCCCTCTTGGGTCTTTTGCCAGAGAACGCTACCCTGCGCGGTACTCTCCTATTTCAGGGGCAGCCCTTGACCCCTGAGCGGTGTAGGCAACTGCGCGGCAAGGCCATTGCTCTCATCCCCCAGTCTGTGGACTACCTGGATCCCCTCATGCAAGTAGGATCCCAGGTACAGCGGGTAGCTCGGCTCAGCGGTGCCTCCCAAGGCGAGGCCCGTAGAGCAGTGAGCCGCATCTTTGCCCGCTATAGCTTGCCGCCGGGAACAGAGGGCCTCTACCCTTTCCAGCTCTCCGGAGGCATGGCACGGCGGGTGCTGGTATCGACGGCGGCAGTTAGCAGAGCCAAGCTGGTGATAGCCGACGAGCCCACGCCAGGCTTGGACGCGGAGGTGGTGGCTGAGACCCTTGCCCATCTGCGGGAGCTGGCCCAGGAGGGCCGAGGCGTTATGTTGATTACACACGATATTCAGGCGGCGTTGTCGGTGGCAGATCGAGTGGCAGTCTTCTATGCGGGCACTACAGTCGAGTTGGCCTCGGCTCAGGATTTCGAAAGGGGAAACTTGCGCCACCCCTACACTCAAGCTCTGTGGCGATCCCTGCCCCAAAATGAGTTTGCTCCCCTGCCGGGCAACCAGCCTGACCCTGAGGCACTGCCTGCGGGTTGTTTGTTTGGGGATCGCTGCCCCTGGGCAAGTGAAATCTGTCGAGCTGAGCATCCGCCTCTGCGGGCGGTTGGAGGAGGGTGGGTGAGGTGTATCCATGCTCAAGGGTGAGCATCTCTGGTTTCGCTATGGACGGCATCTGCCTTGGGTGGTGCAAGATCAGACCCTTCAAGTAGAACTTGGGGAAGTCGTAGGGCTGATGGCTCCCTCTGGTTTTGGCAAAACTACTCTGGCCAAGTTGCTGGCGGGCTACCTTACCCCCAGCCAAGGTCGGGTGAGTGTGACAGGGCAGCCTTTGCCTCGGCGAGGGTACTGCCCAGTGCAGCTTGTCTTTCAACATCCAGAGCAGGCCGTTAACCCCCACTGGCGCATAGCTCAGGTCTTGCGGGAAGGGCCTCCTCCCCAGCCAGAGGTTCTCCACACCTTAGGCATTTCCCCCAGTTGGCTCAACCGCTATCCCCATGAGCTAAGCGGGGGAGAATTGCAGCGGGTTGTCATCGCCCGGGTTCTCAACCCACAAACTCGCTATTTGATTGCAGATGAGATGACAGCCATGCTCGACGCCAATACCCAAGCCCTGATCTGGCAAGCTGTCTTGGCCTATGGGCGGGCACATCAGATGGGGCTTTTGGTCATCAGTCATGATCGCTTTCTCCTGGAACGGCTCTGCAGCCGCTACGTCATCATGACCAGCCATGACCCCTATCTGGTGGAGCGGGCCGGCCACCAGGTGGTGCGCATGGAGGGAGGGCGCCTGTATGATCTGCGCTGAGGGCTGCCGGGATCCCTATTTTGCTCTCCACAGGCTCTGTTGAGCTCCAGGGGGCAAGGGTCTGAGCCCATTGATTGTTGGATGGAGAACAGCATGCAATCTCTCTCCCGATTTCTCAATAAAATCCGCTATCTCCTACAGGAGACTTTTTTGGGGTTGCGGCGGGGGGGCTGGCTGAACTGGGCCGCGGTGAGCACCCTGCTGGTGTTGCTGTTCTTGGTGGGGATCGGCGTTGAGCTGTCCTGGGGTGTGGATGCAACGGTGCAGTCTCTGGGGGGACAACTGGAGATCTCCGTCTACCTGGAGCCGGAACGACAGGGGGTGGAGCTGCAACCCCAGGTTGCCCAACTGCCTCATGTGGCCGAGGTGAAGGTCATCACCAAAGACCAAGCTTGGCGCACCCTCTTGATCGAGATGGGGATCCAAGACGAGGCGGCCATGGAAACCCAGTTGGGGGAGAACCCCTTGGTGGATGCTCTGCGGGTTAAGGCGGATTCCACCGAAGCCTTGGGGGAAGTGGCGGAGCAGATTCGCCAACTGGAAGGGGTGGATGAGGTCTACTACGGCGACCGCATTGTGGAGCAACTGGCCCAGCTCCAGGACATGCTACGGCTGGGATCCCTGACCATTACCGGCGTGTTGGCCCTGACAGCGGTGGCGGTCATCACCACCACCATTCGCCTCATCGTCATGGCGCGGCGGCGGGAGATCGAGGTGATGCAATTGGTGGGGGCGACGGCAGCCTGGATTTACTTGCCCTTTATTTTGCAAGGGTGCCTGTTTGGGGTGATCAGCGCAGTGGGAGCTTGGGGATTGATCTTGGGATCCCAGCAGTTGCTGCAGGAGCTGCTGGAGCAGTTGATTGCCTTGCCCTTCCTCAAGGTGATGCAGGCAGATCGCAGCCAACTGGAGTTTTGGCTCTTGCCGTCGATGTTGTTGGGGATGGGGGTTTTTCTGGGCACCACCAGCAGCTTGATCGCGGTGCGCAAGTCGGCAGGGCGCTGAGCTGGAGGCGATGCTGAGGAAAGCCCTGGATATTCCAATCTGAGGATCGCCATAGGATAAGATGATGGACTCTACTTCCCTGGCTTTCCAAGATCTGGCCGCCATGAACCCATTGCCTCCTCCCGCCCACCCCTACCAGTTCCGCGCTTTGGGCCTGATTAAGGGATCCCTGAGATCGATCCCCAAGACTTATGCGCAGGCAACCTTGGTTGCCTCTGACGGAGCAGAATATCCGGCTACCCCCGGACGCGCCGAGCTTCTCGGCCCCTTCGAGCACTGCATCAAGAGCGGCCATACCTACTGGTACTACGTGCAGCCGCAGCCGCGTTCAGGGGGGGCTTTGGGCTTGAGCATCATCCGCATCCTGGCCCTGCCGGAAGAGGAGCAAGACCCAGAGTGGGAAGAAGAACCGTTTTTGCCTGCCCCTGAGGACACAGAGGAAGGCTTTAACATCCGCGGCATTGTCGAGCCCCACGATGGCTTTGTTGAGGTGACCGTGCGGCGCAAGCCCCAGGGAACCAAGCAATTTGCTCCTCTGCAATTGCGCTTGGAAGGGTTCTTGCCCGGAGCTGTGGCGGGCGAGTTTTGGGATCTGTTGGCAGAGCGAGAGGGCAACAAACTGCTGTTGGTGGATGGTACCCGCCTGTTGACCGCAGTAGCCTAGCTATCTAGATTGGCCCTGCTTGAGAACCTTAAAATAAAACAAAGAGCTTCCCAACCGATGGTGTCTGCTGCCGGCTTGTCCCAACGGGTCGCCCATCTATCCCCTTCCCCCACGCTATCCATTTCGGCTCTGGCTAAAGCCATGCAGGCAGAGGGGCTGGATGTGTGTAGCTTGAGCGCAGGCGAGCCGGATTTCGATACACCTGACCACATTCGGGCCGCGGCCATCCGTGCTCTGGAAGAGGGCAAAACCCGCTACGGCCCCACCGCTGGGATCCCCGCCCTTCGCCAAGCAGTGGCCGATAAGCTGCGGCAGGAAAACGGCCTGGAGTTCAGCCACGACCAAATCCTGATCAGCAACGGCGGCAAGCAAACCCTGTTTAACCTGGCCATGGTGCTGCTGGATCCCGGCGATGAAGTGATCCTGCCTGTTCCCTACTGGGTCAGCTACCCCGAAATTGCCATTTTGGCAGGGGCAAAGGTTGTGCAGGTGCAGACGGAAGAGGCCCAGGGGTTCAAGCTCACCGCCGCCCAACTGCGCCAGGCCCTCACCCCCCGCAGCAAGCTGCTGATTCTCAACTCGCCGGCCAACCCCACCGGAGCCGTTTACCACCAGCACGAGCTGGCAGCTCTGGCAGAGGTGATCCTCTCCGCCCCCCATCTGTATGTGATCTGCGACGAGATCTACGAAAAGCTGGTTTATGGACAAGCCCGCCACATCAGCCTGGGATCCCTTTGCCCTGACTTGATGCCGCGCCTGATTCTCAGCAGTGGCTTTGCCAAAGCCTACGCCATGACCGGCTGGCGGGTGGGCTACTTGGCCGGGCCCAAGCCCATCATTGAGGCGGCCATCAACCTGCAAAGCCACAGCACCTCCAATGTGTGTACCTTCGCCCAGTACGGCGCTCTGGAAGCCCTGACCAGCCCCCTATCGGCAGCGGCTGTGGAAAAAATGCGCCAAGAATTCTGGCAGCGGCGAGATCTGATGCTGGACGGGATCCGCACCTTGCCGGGGGTGACTTGCCCGGAGCCAGAAGGTGCATTTTATGTGTTTGTCAACATCGGCCAAACCGGGTTAAGTTCGGTGGAGTTTTGCCGGCAGCTGCTCAAGGAACACCACGTGGCTGCTGTGCCGGGGGTAGCCTTTGGGGCAGATTCCTACATTCGCCTTTCCTATGCTGCCGATCGCACCACCCTCGAAAAAGGGCTGCAGCGGCTGCACCGGTTTGTGTCTTCCCTGTAAACTACCCGGCTCCGACCGCTAAGCGGTACGGAGCGGGCTTTCAGTAGCCCTGAGCCTGTTCTGCTCTACCAGAGAACAAAACAAGCCCGGACCTCTAGGCTGGTTTACGACAGCCCCCAAAAGCGCAATCACATTCGCACCATTCAAATCCGCATCCCCTTCCCATCCACAATGCCCACACTTGAACGACTTGCCACTGCGGTAGGATTGCGCAGGGTCGGGATGGATATGCAAACACTTGTGGCAGGTCTGCGACGTGTAAGCAGGCGGCACAAGAACCAGAGAAACCCCTGCAACCCTCGCCTTGTATTCCAGAAACTGACGTAGTTGGTAGAACGCCCAACTGTTGGCCCTGCGCCTTTCGGTTTTGCTGCGTGGCTGTTGATTGACCCTTTCCCGGATCCCTGTCAGGTCTTCCAGGGCAATAGCGCTGTTTGTGGCTTTTGCCCTAGAGACAATAGCTTTGGAGATGCGATGATTGACCCACGCCTGAAAGCGCCTCTCCTTGCCAGACAGCCGTTGCAGCAGTTGACGGCATCTGCGCCGCGAACTGCGTGTGCCCTTACTGGCTTTACGTTGGAGTGCCGCCCTCAGCTTGGAGTAGTGGTCTCGGACTCTGTTCAACTGCTGTCCATTCCAGTGATCTCCTTCCGATGTATGAGCAATATCCGTCCTGCCCAAATCCACCCCGATCACCTTGTCGGTATCTTGTTGTTTGGGTGTTTTTTCCTCTACGCAAATCTGGATGTAGTAGGAGCCATCTTTGCGCTTGACCAGCGTGGCAGCTTTTGGGTTGGAACCAGCCAGCATCCCACGCTGGTAGTTGCCAATGGCCAGTTCAAAGCGTTCTCTCCCTTCCACCGTGGTCAGCGACACCGTCCAGTCTTTTTGACGGAACGAAAAGATGCGAGCGTCGTAGGTAACAAAGCCGCTCTTAAACTCCTTGACGGGACGCTTTTTCTGCTTAGCCACTTTGCGGGAACCCGCTACCCGTCTGCACACCTGTTGAGCCAAGTTACTGGACAAGCCAAACCGGGCTCGAATCTCGTAGTAGCAAAGGGATTGGAGTTTGACTGCGTTGACTACTTTTTCTGGTGTGTTTTGGTTGACCCAGTTCAATGCCTGTACAAAGGCATCCATCGTCGCGTCCAATTTGGCGGCTTGCGACGGGGACACCTTGAGCTTACAGGATATGTTCAGGACTTGGCTCATAAGTTCATTGTACTTCATCAAAGCGCATTCCTCCCGACACCGACCCTACGGGTACAGTGCGGGGCTCCTGCGATTTCTAGCTGAAAAGCCAGCCGAGCTTTTGCCCCCTGCTACTGCTTGCACCGACAATGGGGTTCGCCGCAATGGCACCCCCAATGGGCAGGGTGCCCAGTCGGATCCCCGCGAGGCTCTGGATGCACAACTGGGCCTGCAAAAGCTTACCCTCAAATGGTCTGCCGAGAGGGTGGAAAAGCTGGGATCCCTGGAAAGCGCCACCGGGCTACCGGGCGAGATTTTGCTGGAAGTCCTGCTGGATCATTGGGAACAATTGCCCAAGCCCTTGCAGCAAGATTGCCTCCTGCAAGCCCACCGCATTCGCGTCGAGCGGCTGGTGATCAGCCAAAACTTCACCATTGCCACGATTGAGCAACTGCTCTTCACGTCAGCGTTGCGCAACAACAACGAGCAGCATCTGCTTTGAGTTCTGGCCGGTTGGCCTGGGAAATTCCCCCTCAAGATCTCCGCCAGTATGCCAGACAACAGGGATCCCTGTTCCTGTGCTAGGGTCAAAATGGTTCTGTTGGCTTTTCGCGCTTTTCGGCCTGTGCTCTCTCCCCCTCGCTACCTGGCGGCAACCCAACCTCATTATTCTCAAGCGTATTTCCCACTGATTTTCTATTTTTTCCTTCTCCGTATTTCTCCCATCCTTTAGGGGACAACATCGCGGCGGAATCTTCTTTAAGGCGACCAGGTTGTAGTGGAGCGGCAACAGTTGATGAAAGAACTTGATTTGGCCAAAGCTGTAGAGCAACGGCGCACCTTTGCCATTATTTCCCATCCCGATGCGGGGAAGACCACCCTCACCGAAAAGCTGCTGTTGTACGGGGGGGCTATTCAAGAAGCGGGAGCTGTGAAGGCCCGTCGGGCGCAAAAGCGGGCCACTTCCGACTGGATGGAACTGGAAAAGCAGCGGGGTATTTCCATCACCTCTACCGTCCTGCAATTTGATTACCGCAACATTCGTCTCAATCTGCTGGATACTCCCGGCCACCAGGACTTCAGCGAAGACACCTATCGCACCCTGGCAGCGGCTGACAATGCCGTGATGCTGGAAGATGCCGGCAAAGGGTTGGAAACCCAGACCCGCAAGCTGTTTGAAGTGTGTCAGATGCGGGGGCTGCCGATTTTTACCTTTATCAACAAGATGGATCGCCCAAGTCGGGATCCCTTGGAGCTGATGGATGAAATTGAGACAGAACTGGGCCTCAAGCCCTATCCTGTCAACTGGCCAATTGGCTCAGGCGAGCGGTTTACTGCGCTATTTGACCGCCGAACTCAGGAGTTTCATTTCTTTGAGCGGGTATCTGGGGGGCGGCTAAGAGTTCAAGATACCGTCATTAAACTTGGGGATCCGCAAATTGAGGAGTTGATCGACAAGGACTTGTATTACCAATTCAAGGAAGAGCTGGAACTGCTGGATGGTCTCATGCCCACCTTGGATCTAAAACAGGTGCATTCTGGCAAACAAACCCCGGTCTTTTTCGGCAGTGCCATGACCAATTTTGGGGTGGAGCTTTTCCTCAATGCATTTTTGGAGTATTCCTTACCGCCAATGCCTCACGAGAGCACTGCTGGGCTAATCCCGCCCGAACATCCTGAGTTTACGGGCTTCGTCTTTAAACTGCAGGCCAACATGGATCCCCGCCATCGGGATCGCGTTGCTTTTGTGCGCATCTGTTCCGGCAAGTTTGAGAAGGATATGGTGGTCAACCATGCCCGCCTCAATCGTCCCATTCGCCTATCTTATCCCCAGAAGTTGTTTGCTCAAGAGCGCATCTCCATCGATGAAGCTTACCCTGGGGATGTGATCGGCCTGAATAATCCCGGCATCTTCACCATTGGGGATACCATCTACACCGGCCCGAAGCTGCGCTACGCCGGGATCCCTAGCTTTTCTCCTGAGCTGTTTGCCTACTTGAAGAATCCCAATCCTTCCAAGTTTAAGCAGTTCCAGAAAGGGGTAGCGGAACTGCGGGAAGAAGGGGCTGTACAAATCATGTACTCTATCGACGATTCCAAACGGGATCCGATTGTGGCAGCGGTGGGCCAGTTGCAGTTTGAGGTTTTGCAGTATCGCCTTGAAAGTGAATACAACGTCGAAACCCGACTGGAGATGTTGCCCTACACCCTGGCTCGCTGGGTCGAGAATGGCTGGAAGGCGCTGGAGAATATTCCCAGCTTGTTTAACACCCTAGTTGTTAAAGACATTCAAGACAGGCCCGTTCTTTTGTTTAAGAATGAGTGGACTTTACAGCAATTTGCTGCCAGCAACCCTAAAATCAAGCTCAGCAAAATTGCCCCTCTCTCGGATCTCAGCCCGGAATCCGGTAACGGCCAATAGATCAACCCAAGAGAATCTTTCTCCGGGGGGCCTCAGGTTTCGATATTCAACTGAGATGCCATCGGTCTCCACAGTAGCTGTGTTGACATTCTTGGATTTCTGAGCAAACCCTTCATGCAGATCGCAGGAATTCTCACATCTTTTTCGTGTATCTTCTAGGGCTTGAGTGAGTGAACCATGCCTTCTTTCCCCAATATGGGATCCACTTCTCCTCGCTTTAGCTCTGCCCTCAGTGCTTGTGCGCCGCTTTGCGAACGCTCCTTGTGGGAACTGGATCCGCAGGTCGTTTTTTTGAATCACGGCTCCTACGGCGCGACCCCGAAAAAGGTGTTGCAGGCCCAGAGTGTATGGCGGGAACGCCTTGAGGCTCAGCCGGTGCAGTTTATGGGAGAGGAACTTCCTCGAGCCTTGCGGGCGGCGGCAGCAGAACTGGCCCATTTCGTCGGGGCCGAACCCGAAAATTTGGTGTTTGTGGAAAATGCCACCAGCGGGGTCAATGCCGTTTTGCGCTCGCTGCGGTTCCGGCCAGAGGATCAGATCGCCTGCACCAATCACGGTTACGGGGCCGTTCGTCAGGCATTGCAGTACATCTGTGCCCAGTGGGGAGCCATCCCAGTTGAGGCGCAGATCCCTTTCCCCATTGCGGGGCCAGAGCAGGTTATCGCGGCCTTCGAGGCCATCCTCACCCCCCAAACTCGCCTGGCGGTGTTGGATCACCTCACCTCGCCTACGGCTCTGATCTACCCCCTGCCTGAGCTGATCGGCCTCTGTCGGGAGCGCGGGATCCCGGTTTTGGTGGATGGCGCCCATGCCCCCGGAGTTCTCCCCTTGGAGTTGGAAAAGCTAGGAGCCGATTGGTACACCGGCAATGCCCACAAGTGGCTGTTTGCCCCGAAAGGCTGTGCTTTTTTGTGGGTGGCCCCCCACCGACAGGCCCAAACCCATCCTACGGTGATCTCCCACGGCTTTGGGCAAGGGTTCACAGCGGAGTTCGACTGGGTGGGCACACGGGATCCCAGCGCTTGGTTGGCCGTTTCAGCAGCCCTGGCGTTTATCCAGGAGGTGGGGCTAGACAATATCCGTCAGCACAACCACACTCTGCTGCTCCAGGCGCGGCAGTTGCTTTTGGAGACTCTTGAAGGGATCCCGCCCGCCCCTGAAGAAATGTTGGGCTTTATGGCCACCCTACCCTTGCCGCCCTTCTGGCAACAGGGGATCCCTGAGCTGCCTCTTGGGGAGCGCGCCCGTCACCTGCACGATTACCTGTGGCACACGTACCGCATTGAGGTTCCGATCATCCCCTTCGCCGGGCAGCTTTGGGTACGCATCTCGGCTCAGGTCTACAACCATTTGGCAGAGTACGAACAGTTGGCGCTGGCCTTGCAGCGTCCGCCGCAGAGTTTTCCCGGTTGAACAGACTTCACGACATTGCAAGTATGGTTGTTTCGCCTACCGGTAACCTGCAAACTTAGAGAGGCAAAGCGCTTTCCCTTGGGTTGGGTCTGCTCGAAGAGTTCGGCTAGAGTCAGATCAGTGGCTGTATTAACGTCTCGGCGGATCCCCATGCTCTCTCTGGCTGCAACTGAACCGCATCTGAGTCCCATCGATCTGGATCGCCTGCTTACCCCTGAGATTCAGCGGCCGGCCCGCTACTTGGGCAAAGAGTTCGGTGCCGTCCACCGTCCTTGGGATTCGGCGCGGGTGCGTTGGGTGCTGAGCTATCCAGAGCTGTACGAGGTGGGAGCTTCCAACCTGGGCCACCTCATCCTCTACAACATCCTCAACGCTCAGCCGGATCAACTGTGTGACCGCACCTACTTGCCAGGCCCGGATCTGGCGGCCCGCCTGCGGCAGTTGGGGATCCCGCTGTTTGCCGTGGAGTCCCGCCGCCCTCTGCGCGCCTTTCACATCATCGGCTTCAGCCTGGCTTACGAGCTGGGGGGCACCAACATCCTGGAGATGCTGGACCTAGCCGGGATCCCGCTCAGGTGGTCGGAACGGCAACCCTTCACCCCGGAAGAGTGCCCTCTGATCTTTGCCGGCGGGCCAACCGCCACCTCCAACCCAGAGCCTTTTGCCGACTTTTTCGATTTCTTCGTCTTCGGAGATGGGGAAGAGGTGCTGCCGGAAATTGGCCAAGTGCTGGCCGGATCCCTGTCCAAGCCCCGCCGAGAGGTCTTGCTGGAGCTGGCCCAGGTGCCGGGGGTGTACGTGCCCCAGTTTTACGAAGGGATCCCGCCTCGACCCATTGTGCCTGGGGTGCCGGAGCGCGTCCGCCGTCGGGTGGCCCTGCCTCAACCCCAATACTCCGTCGGCCTGGTGCCTTTGGTGGAAACCGTCCACGACCGCCTGGTGATGGAAGTGCGGCGGGGCTGCACACGGGGCTGCCGATTTTGCCAGCCGGGAATGCTTACCCGCCCAGCGCGGGATGTGGATCCGGAAGCAGTGGTGGAGGCTGTGGTGCAGGGCTTGCGGAGAACAGGTTACAACGAATTTTCCCTCTCTTCTCTCAGTTGCTCCGACTACCTTTCCCTGCCGGCGGTGGGAGCGGAGCTGCACAACCGTCTCCTCAGAGAACACATTGCCCTTTCCCTGCCCAGCCAGCGGGTGGATCGCTTTGATGAGCAAATTGCCGCCATCATGAAGGGATCCCGCCGCTCCGGCCTCACCTTTGCCCCCGAAGCTGGCACGCAACGGCTGCGGGACATCATCAACAAGGGCCTCACCGATGCCGACTTGATTCGCGGCATTCGCACCGCCGTCCAAGAGGGCTGGGACAAAATCAAGCTCTATTTCATGATTGGCCTGCCCGGCGAGACCGACGCCGATGTCCTGGGGATCGCCCGCACCGTCGAGATGCTGCAGCGAGAATGTGCAGCCCTGGGTCGCAAGCGGGTGGAGTTTACCCTCACCCTCTCCAACTTCACCCCCAAGCCCCACACCCCCTTCCAGTGGCACCGGGTGGACTACGCCGACGTGCAGCGCAAGCAAACCCTGCTGCAGAAAGAGCTGCGGCGGCTGCGGGGCGTCAAAGCCCACTTCACCGACATCCGCTTCAGCATCCTGGAAGACTTTATTGGCAAAGGGGATCGCTCCCTGGGACAGATGATCGAGCGGGCTTGGCGGGCCGGTGCCGGCATGGATGCCTGGTGGGAAAGCATCGACACCGCCTATGCTGCCTGGGTGAGGGCCTACTGCGGCGAAGAGGTGGATCCTGCCGCCGATCCGGTCGCCCTCTGCGCCCATCTCCCCATCCGGGAATTGGGCCTGGAGGATCCCTTGCCCTGGGATCACATCGATACCGGCATTGACAAGAAATGGCTGCAAAAAGACTACCGCCGCGCCCTGGAAGCCCTCACCGTGGAAGACTGCTCCTTCGAGGGCTGCTCCGCCTGCGGCATCTGCGGCCCCGGCTTCGGCCACAACATCGTCATTCCCCCTCCGCCCGTCCCGCCCCTGCAGAGCAAACCCACCCCCACCCCGGATCCCCTGGAGCCGGAGCCACCTGCCCAGCGTTTCCGCATCACCTACGGCAAAACCGGGGATCTGCGCTGGCTGGGCCACCTGGATCTCATGCGCCTGTGGGAACGGGCCTGTCGGCGAGCGGGGTTACCTCTGGCCTTCAGCGGCGGCTACCACCCCATGCCCCGCCTGGCCAACGCCAACGCTCTGCCCATTGGCCAGGAAGGCTATGGCGAAATCCTGGATCTGGAGCTGCTGGATCGGCCTGAAGGTCCTCTGACGCCTGAGAAACTGCGCGCCCTTCTGAGCGAACAGCTGCCCCCGGAGATCCCCATCCAAGCCGTCCAAGAAATTAGCCTTCGGGATCCCTCGGCCACCGAAGCCGTTTACGCCGCCGAATATCAGCTTACGGTGAGCTGCGAGTTGCCCAAAGCCATTTGCGTCAGCGGGACGGAGTCCTCTTGGCCTGCCTGGGTCACCCAGATCCTAGACGCGCAGGAAATCTGGATTGAAAAAACCTCCAAGTCTGGCAAGTCCTCTCCCTTCAATGCCCGCGCCCTGCTTTACTACCTAGAGTTTCAGGGCCTGACCCCCGAGGGCAGCGCTTGCCTCCTTTACCGGGGCAGTTGCCGCAACGACGGTGCCTACCTGCGGCCCACCCATCTGGTTCAAATGGCCGAGTCATTGGGGTTGCCCCACTGGACACTACAGACGGCAAAGCGGCTGCGCCTGTTGTGGGAGAACCCCCTAGCCGATCCAGATTGAGCACTTCCTCTGGGAGCAACCCAAGGGCTAAGGGTCTGTCTGGGCTGAGGGATCCCACAAGCGCTATAATGCTGCTATTGCTGGCTCCTGTCGCTGTGGGGCTCGCCAGGCATCAACTTGACCAAAGGCGGGGTGAGCAGCAGGCAAAAGCTGGGCCGGATTTTGGAATGGAGACACTCTTAACTCAGTACCCAGGGCAGGTAACAGGCGTGATGGGGTCGAGTCGATAGGCGCAACAAAAAGGTGTGCCCCTTCGACCTAGCCCAGATCTCAATCTTACCCTGAGAAGGTGCTTCTTTCCGCGCGCAAACCCTGTCTTGTTGTGGACTATCGCTACGCGACGCTTTCGCGAACAGGCTGGGCCGCACAACTGGGGTTCTGCGATGGGCCAGCCTCCAATCTCCCGGAGCTGAGCCGTCTTGCTTTCTGAGTCTATTCAATAATCTCCATGCAAACCTCACCCCATCCATTCATCTCATCCGATGAGCTTTTATCCCCACAGCAGAAGCCCCCTGCTGTACCCACCAAGGCCAGCATTGGGCAGTTTACATAACTCGCCTCACCCATTGGAGAGCAAACAAAGCCAAGCGTCAAAGCAGAGCTGAGGGTAATGGACACCCCCATGATGAGTCAATCCTGGTCAAAGAAACTTAAGCGGATCCCGGCAAAAGAACAACACCTCGCCAGAACGAGGGTTCAATCCGTAACCGCGTGCCCTTGGGGCGGGGAGGAAGGTTGATGCCCAGGCAGATTGTCATTGCCGAGCAACATCGCGTGGCAGCCGTCTTCGCCGAAGATCAAGTGCAGGAGCTGATCGTCGCCAGCGGCGCTCACCAAGTGGGAGACGTTTACGTCGGAATCATCGAGAACGTTCTGCCCAGCATCGATGCCGCTTTCGTCAACATCGGCCCTGCAGAGCGCAATGGGTTTATCCACGTCAGCGACCTGGGCCCGCTGCGCCTCAAGCGAAGTCATGCCTCGATTTCTGAGCTGGTCTTGCCGCAGCAAAAGGTGCTGGTACAGGTGATGAAAGAGCCCACCGGCAACAAAGGGCCAAGGCTTACCGGAGATTTGGCCTTTCCAGGGCGGTATTTGGTGTTGCGACCCTACGGAAAAGGCGTTCATCTGTCCCGCCGCATCGAGGATCGAGAAGAACGCAACCGTTTGAAGTCGCTGGCCATTTTGATTAAACCCCCGCAGATGGGCCTGTTGGTGCGCACCGAAGCGGAAGGTGTGTCCGAAGAAGCGATGATCGACGACCTGGAGCAATTGAAGAAACTCTGGGAAGATATTCAACAGCAGTATCAGGCAGCACGGGGGCCGGGGCTACTCAACCGGGATGACGACTTTATTCAGCGGGTGCTGCGGGATGTTTACTCCGACGATGTGAACCGTATTGTGACCGACTCTGCGGCAGGAGCGAAGCGAGTCCGTAGCTATCTGCAGGGCTGGAACAAGGGCCAAATGCCCCCTGGTGTCGTTGTCGATGCCCACCGCGAGCCCACCCCCATTCTGGAGTATTTTCGGGTCAACGCGGTTATTCGGCAGGCGCTGCGGCCACGGGTGGATCTGCCCTCTGGCGGCTACATCATCATCGAGCCCACCGAGGCCCTGACGGTGATCGATGTCAACTCGGGCTCCTTCACTCAATCGGCCACTTCTCGGGAGACAGTGCTGTGGACAAACTGTGAGGCGGCTACCGAGATTGCCCGCCAATTGAGGCTGCGCAATATTGCCGGTGTGATCGTGGTGGATTTTATCGATATGGATTCCCGCCGCGACCAGTTGCTGGTTCTGGAGCATTTTAATAAGGCTCTCTCCAGCGACAAAGCCCGCCCACAGGTGGTCCAACTGTCGGAATTGGGGCTGGTGGAGCTCACCCGCAAACGGCAGGGGCAAAGCCTTTACGAGATCTTCGGCTATTCTTGCCCCACCTGTGAGGGGCTGGGGATCCTGGCCCGCTTGCCGGGGGCCGAGCCGGGACATCTCTTGACGATAGAAAGCGGCCTGACGGTAACGCTGCCCACCGAGGTGGAAGAAGGGGATGAGGAAGACGCCGGCCCGATCCTGCCCCGCGATGGCAACTCCCAACGGGCGCGCCTGCGAGTGGGAAGCGATGGGCTGTCTCGAGGCGATAGCCGTGCGCTGCTGCGGCGGTCGCGATCTGCCCCCGGACAACGACGCCCCAGCCCGGATCCCTTTTCGCCCTTTGCCACCCCGGTCGATCTGGAAGAGGAGCCACGGGTTGAAACAGGACGCAAGCGTCCCCGAGAAGACTGGGGGGATCCCCGCACTGGCCAGCGCCTCGTTGCCCGGAGCCTGGATACTCCTGTAGAAGAGGAAGCCCCAGAGCCGATGCAACTGCCAGGGGGCGGAGCAGACCTAAAGCGTCAAGAACCCCGCCGTTCTGGCCCTGGGGAAGAGGCAGAATCCGCCTCACGCAAAGATCACACTTCCCCAGCCCGCACCGTTCGCGCCAGCGGGACGGAGTCCTCAGAAGGCCGTCCGGCTCCGGTACGGCAAACCGTCACCGTGGAGATGACCCCGTTACAACAACGGGTCTACTCGGAGTTGGGGCTGTCGCCGCTGTTGCTCCTTGACCAGCCGCCGCCTTGGGGCCGAGACACGGCGGTTAGGGTGGTTCTGCCGGGAACTCTAGAGGCGGAAAGTCCGCCCAGGATGGAGACTGAGGCAACTTCTCAGGCGGAGGAGTTGGCGCCCGAACCGGATGCCTTGCAGGAGAAGGAGCCGCTGGATACCGTTTCTCCACCCGAACCCTCGGAACCCGAAATCTCCTCTGCTGAATCGTTCCCGTCAGCCGTGCAGAGCAGCTTGGCCGAGCCAGCCGCGGAACTGGGGATCAGCCCTGCCCAGCAATCTCCAGCAGCCTCCAGGCGACGGCGCTCCCGCAGCAGTTAGGCGCTGCTCTCAAGCCCAGGGGCAGGCATGGGGATATGGCAATGCGAACAAAGCCCAGTTTGGTTTGGGAGGGATCCCTTTGGCAGCAGGGGATCCTGCGGGTGGCGGGGGTGGATGAGGTGGGGCGGGGAGCCCTGGCCGGGCCGGTAGTGGCGGCGGCGGTAATTTTGCCGGCCCAGATGGATCCCAAAGAACTGGAGGGAGTGAGGGATTCCAAACAACTGCGTCCGCAGCAACGCGCTCAATGGGCGGAACGGATTCGGCAGGTGGCTTTGGCTGTGGGCGTTGGCAGTGCCTCTGCTGCTGAGATCGACCGGCTCAACATTCGCCAGGCCACGGTGCTGGCCATGCAGCGGGCTTTGGCCAAGTTGGATCCAATCGAACACATTTTGCTGGATGGATTGCCGCTGGCCGAGCTGGGATCCCGGCAAACGGCCCTGGTCAAGGGGGATCACATCAGCCTCTCCATTGCCGCCGCTTCAGTTGTGGCCAAAGTCTGGCGAGATGCCTTGATGCAGAGCTGGGATCGGCAGTACCCCGGCTACGGCTGGCGCACCAACGCTGGCTATGGCACGCGGGAGCACCGACTGGCGTTGCAGAACTTGGGGCCCACCCCGCAGCACCGCCGCAGCTTTGCCCCCTTGGCAGAACTGAAAGTCAGCAGATATGATGGTTGATGCAGTTGCATTGCCCACGTAGCTCAGTGGACTAGAGCACTGGGTTCCGGTCCCAGGTGTCGGAGGTTCGAATCCTTTCGTGGGCGTCTTCAGGCATATAAGTTCAGCCATATAAGTGGGCAACATACTCTCCGTACCCGTTGTAGGGCAAGGTGGGGACGACCTGCCACTGGGAACGGGATCCGAAACCGATCAAGACTTCCTGCTCCTGTGACCAGCGGGGGTGGGGCACCCTAGGATCCACATTGGCCTCAAATCCATACTCCTCAGGGGCGAGGGTATTCCAAAACGTGGAGGGTTGACGGGCCAAAAACTCGATTTTGACGATGGATTTTCCCCCCTTAAAGCCATACTTCCAGGGAACTACCATGCGAATTGGTGCTCCGTGCTGTTTGGGCAACGGCTTGCCATAGATGCCGAGGGCAAAAAAGGCCAACTCGTTAGCCATTTCCTCGATCCGCAACCCTTCCGTGTAGGGCCAAGGCAAGTTGGGGGGCCAGATTGGGCCAGGCATAATTTCCGGATCGTAAAAGGAAGTGAAGCGGACAAATCGAGCCGTCGGCAAAGGATCCACCCGTTCCAGCAGCAGCCGCATCGGAAAGCCCAACCACGGCACCACCATCGCCCAGGCTTCCACACAACGAAAGCGGTAGATGCGCTCTTCGAGGGGAAAGTGAAACAGATCTTCCAAGCCCAACCGCTGAGGATGCCGCACCAGCCCGGTAATCTCGACAGTCCAGGGATCCGTGGGCAAAGCCTGTGCAGCCCGCCAGACGCGCTTTCCGGAGCCAAACTCGTAAAAGTTGTTGTAACGAGCAGCTACAATCTCCTCGGTGACGGGCCTGCTCACATCCGAAAAGTGGGGGTTGAGTGGGATCCCCGTCAGCTCTCGTTCTACCGAGGGAGCAGCTCCCCTGCTGCCAAACCCAAAAATAGAAAAACTGGCTCCCACCCCAACGGATCCCAGTTGCGCTAGAAATTGCCGCCGGCTGAAAAACATCTCTTCTGGAGTGACCTGTGCCTCTCGTTGCCAGGGGTGAGGAACTCGGATCCCGAACATCAATCAGCCATCCTTTGAAGAGAGTCAGGGAAAAAGTCTGCCGCCCGAACTACTACATCCTAAACGGATCTAAGCCGACATTCCCCGAGCTCGTTTCCAGCGCTGCCCCATGTGTAGTCATTTCAAATGTAGTCATTTCAAACAGCAATGAAACGATTTGTTATGTCTGTCCCTGGCTCCCCTCTCCTTTTGAGAGAGGGGTTGGGGGTGAGGGAAACCCTGCAGGCTGGGATGATCGGTGACGAAATCACGGTATAGCCGTGTTGGCTGAGTCCGTGCTGCTGGAAAAAAGTGTGGGGATCAGCTAAGGACTTGAGCTGGGCTCCGGCAAAACGTAGATGGACTCCACTTGCCGCCCTGCCGATGGCACTGCCTGGATGGTGCCCTTGTCGATGTGGTAAATGACTTTCTCCGCTTGCAACTGATTCTCCCCTTGGTTGATGATGACCTGGCCCTCCAGCTCAATGCGTTGCTCCTGGCTGTAATACACAGCTCTTTGGGCGCGGGCCGTAAGCCGCTCGGCAGGAAAACTGAGGGTGACATTGCCAATGGCCGTAAAAACCCCTGTGTTGGCGTTGGCCTCCTGAACATCAGCGCTGATGCTGATGGCACGGGGATTCTGACCCCAGGCCGGGATCCCAAGGGCCAGCACCACACCCACAGCCCAGCCCAGCGTCCCTAGCCGCTGCCAACCCTTCCGGTCAAACGCCATCTCCAAAGCCATGCCCCATCACCCCGTCAAACCACCACAGCAGCCAGTCTAGCTTCTCAATCCTGGTCATAATGGCGGGGCAGCCTATGGGTCCGTTCCCTTTCCCCCCTGGGGCAGAGCTTGGGCAAGCTGTCTTTCCAATTCGGCAACGCGCTGCATGAGCTGTCGGTTGGCTTCCAGCAGCTCCCGCGCCTGGCTGTTGAGATAGGGATCCGACTCCCACCAATTGATGCCGATCTCCTTGGCCTTATCCACCGAAGAAATCAGCAGGCGAATGCGCACATTCAGCAACTCCACATTGCCCACCGAAACGGTGATGTCTCCGGCGATCACAATGCCCTTGTCCAGCACCCGCTCCAGCACATCGGCCAGCGAGGAGCCATGAGTAGCCGTGGTCAAGGGTTGAGAGCTAATCGGCACAGGGTTAATCGACCTCCAAAGTGTACCAACAAGCAAAAGACTCAGCCAGGCAGTTGGTCTAGCAGATAATTCAGCAGCTGGGATCCCTCTTCATAGCGCTTGCCAGCCCGGGGCAACAGCACATCCGCACACAAAGCGCGAAAATCGGCATTCTCTTTGCTAACTGCCAGCTCATGTTCCTTGACAATGCGCCCGATCATCAAACAACTGCGCAGGCTGGGGTGGCGCGTCAGATCCAGCTTGCGGCGAAAAGCCCGCACAATGTGGACGATCTTGAGGGCGTCGGGGCCGGATAAGCCTATTCGCGAGGTGAGAATCTCCTTTTCGGTCTCGATGTCCGGCTCCCCCATATCGATGGTGATCATCCGATCCAGCAGCGCATCTTGGGCCCTGTGAACCCCGGTATATTCCTCCGGGTTAGAGGTAAAAATGGCCCGGAACTGGGGATGCACCCGCAGATATTCCGAGCGGTTGCTGTCCGGCGGCAACACCAGCAGCCTCTCCTCCAAGGCACTCAGGAGAGCATTGTTGGCCTCAGGGCGGGAGCGATTGAACTCGTCGTAGATGAGGGTAAACCCCTCTCGGCAAGCCAAGGTGAGGCGGGCATCCACCCAGCGCTGCTGCACATCCTCCTCCGTCTTCACCACCGAGTGAATGAAGTTGTCCACCACCCGCCGATGGGTAAAACCGGTGCGCCCCCCGATGAGGTCGGAAGAATCGAAGCGGTCATCCCCATAGATCAGCATGATGGGGCGGCCCAGCAGGCTGGCCAGATGCATCGCCAAAGTGGTTTTGCCTGTACCCGAAGGCCCCCGCAAGTGCACCGCAAAGCCCGATTGCAAATAGCGCAAAGCGCGGCGGGTAATCCGCTCAATGTAGGGGGTGTTCACGAACTGGCGGGGACGCGCCTGCAGAACCGTGGCCATGGAGATACTCAACCTCTTTGCTGCCCTAGACTCCTTTGCCTTGACTATAGCCCGGATGTTCTTCCTGCGCTCGGCACAACTAAACTGCGACCGTCCCCGACACCATGCGCCGCAGCGTAGCCAAGATTTCCGAGGGATCCAACCCCAGATCCACCGCGCCGCGGGCCAACAAATCCCGCACCCGTTCCCGATCCCCAATTACCTGCAGCAGGGTCAAGTTGGGATCCTGCGCTTGTAGATCACTCACATACTTGTTGACATAGTCAAGGATGGGATCCACCTGTTTCTCAACAGTAGGCGGAACTTCAGGGGGTTCAGGCGTTATTAAACCCTCCGAGGGCTGGGGCTGGGCAACAGAGACGGGAGCAGGCGGCTCCACCGGGGCTTGGTCTTCGGCTATGGGCGTTGAGTCAGAGGCAGATATTGGCGCCTCACCGGCAATCTCAACGGAACTGCCAGAACCTTCACCGGAAATGGAGACCTCAGGTTCTAGGGCGAGGACAGGGATCCCATTGCCCCACACCTGCTTATGCAACTCCGCCCGGAAAGTGGCCAGGGATCCCCGCAGGGCCTGGGCCTGGGCTTGCTGTTCCTGAGCCATCTGAGCCAGCTCCTGTCGAGCCATTTGCCGGAGAGCCTGTACCCACTGCCGCAAATCGGCACAAAAAGACTGCCGCGCTTGCTGAGTTTTGTCGGCCATCGCCTGCCGAGCCTGCGTATAGGTGCTCAGCAAATGCTCCACAGCCGCAGTCAAGTTAGCCCGGAAAGCCTGCAATTGCTGCCGGCTGACTTCCAATTGAGCAGCTCGTTCCTGCTCCAGGCGAGCCAGACTCTCTGCCACCGACTTGGCCCGCTGAGCCGCCGCTTCCGAACGGGAGCATTCGTCCAGGGATCGCCTCACAGCCCGCTCCTGCCTCAGTTTCTGCAATTGGCTGCGGGTTTGCTCCGTCTGGTGCCGTATTGCTTCTTGTCGTTGCTGGCGGCGCTGCCCCAGCTCAACCATCAGGGCTTGGTGCTGCTCTAGGCGCTGCTGCCGGGATCGGCTTAACAAACTTCGGTTTTGAGTCACCCGCCGGCTGCGAGCTATGGCCCATTGTTCCTGCAAACTCATGATCTCCAATCCCTCACGTCGTTTTCAATGCTTGGGTGGATACAGCTTCTCTGCCTGTTCCCAACTCGATGGCACTGCCAACCTGTAGCTCAGTGCGGCTGCAAGACTCAATCCTCGAACAAAACCCGCAGAAGCAAGGCAGAGACCGGCGGTGGATCCCTGCCTCGCTTTCCGAGAGCCTTCACAGCGGCCAGCTCCAGACCCCCGCCCAAGACCCATGACCCGTCAAACCATCACGGTATTGAAGGCAAGGGGATTGAGTGATTGGGCCAGATTTAGACGGCAGGGGCAGCAGCAGTAGCCGTCAGACCCACAGCCTCAGCGTATTTCAGGTAGGTTTCCACGGAAGCCACAACGACGCGGGCTTCAATGGCCAACAGCTCGATCCCAACCAAAGAAACCCGCACCCAGGCATCGACCACGATACCTTTGTCCAAGATGCGATCGATCACTTCGGCCAAGCTGGACGAGGAGTTCACTTTCTCTACTGCCATAACGATCTCTCCTGCACTGATACTGCTGATACTGATGAGGGTTGAAAAGGACAGACAACTCGGCGGCAAAATGGCATGTAGAAGGGATCCCAGCTGAGGATTCACCTTCCCTAGGGCGACAGCCGCACCCTCTATCACCCTAGCCCTATTGTGCTGGCTTTTTTCGGGGAGAACACCCGTAGATTCGCTTAAAAAAGACGGCGAACTCGAAAGGTTTACCGCTTTTCTAAGCGCCATCCCCCCTACATAGTACTCGCCAGCAGAAAAAATGGGCAAAGATGAGGGCGAGTTTTGAGCCCAAGTTGTGGAAGTGTGGTGGAGGGGCAGTGGGAAGCGGCAGGGATCCCCTATACTGGGGGCAGTGGGCTTGCTGACATACCGTTTCTCGCTGGCTGATAGGGCTGTCGTGACCGATTTCAACACCGGGATCCCGAGCGTGCGTCGCCTGCAGAAGGTCATCAAGGATCGGGAAACCCTCGAGGTCAAACTCAATACCGGAGATGTCTTCGTCGGCCAGTTGCGCTGGCAGGATCCCGATTGCCTCTGTTTAGCCGATGCCGAGGGGCAGGAGTCGCTGCTGTGGCGGTCTGCCATTGCTTTCATCAAGGTCAGGCCTCAGTCTTAAGTACTGCTCCGGATCCCTGTACAGCTCTTCTTCCCAATTTTTGAATAAATCTTTACAACAACTCAGGGCTTTTCTGTCTCCCTCTGAGGGCAGTTTTCTCCAGTTGACCCACTCCTGCTGGGTTTTTGGAGCGGTTGACTACCCTGCCGTCGCCCTGAGTCTATCCCAAAGCCGTCCCCCATTGCTCCGCAACGCTGTTGCAACTGCGTCAGCGGGCCGTAGGCCTTGAGGACGAGGCTTTAGACCCAGTTTTTTGGTAAAAATGCCAATTAAGAAGGGTATGATAAGGAGTGTTAAAAAATCTGATCTCTCCTCACCCAACCATGACGACTGCCCCCATTGAGATACCTCTTCAGCCTGCCGCCCAACGGCATAACCACTACAGCCGCGAAGACTTTTTTCGCTTTGACCTCTCCCAGGGATCCCTTGTGGACTGGACGGGCGCCCGCAATGTCTTGGTGAGCGAAGACTTTATCCTGGGTTTACAGCAGGGCCTGGAGGAAGAAGTGGGAGATGCCTCGGCTTCTCTGATGTACACCATTGGCCGAGAGTGGGGACGCAACGATGCCCTCCATTTTTCCCGCTGGTTTGAGGAGGAATATCGGCGCCAGCCCAAGCAGAGTAATCTCATGTTTCTCTTGGAAACCTGGTGGTGGCCTCTGACCTCGCAAGGATGGGGGCGCTGGGAGGTAGAAACCGAGAGTCGGCGGCAAGGGTTTATTTTCATCAACCTCTTTGACTCCGCCGTGGCCCGCACCCTGGGGGATGTGGGCAAACCTGTCTGTCATCTTTACGCCGGATTATTTGCCGGCTTTTTTAGCACCATGGTGGAACGGCAACTCAACTGCATCGAGATCCAGTGCTACTCCATGGGAGAAAGCTACTGCAAGTTTTTGCTCGGCAGCAAAGATCGCATCGATGCGGCTGCCTTCTGGCTAAACGAAGGGGCCAGTGCCAGCGAAATTGCCCAAAAATTGCGTTCAGGCCAGGGAGTAGCCAAGGCATGACCTGGAAGATTGCTTTAGAAGATTCGGTGCAAAGCTTTTTTGCCCGTCTAAATTGGGATAACCGCCCCCTACAGAGGCGCACTCTGCCGATGCCTTTTCTGCAAGTGCGGGAGCATTTTGGCTCCATCCCCTGGGCCGGGGATCCCCTGAGTTTGGCCGCGCATTCTCTGGGATCCCTGTCGGCAGCACCGGAACCCGAGCCGGAAGAAGAGCAGATCACCTTGGCGGATCTGTTCAGCCTGTTTTGAATCTCCTAGCACCCACCGACCTCCGGGAGAAGCGAGATGGTAAGCCCCTTGGAGCAGATGCTGATCGAGTCGGAAGCCCGCTACCTCAAGCCAGAGGAGCTGGAGCATCTGAAGGCCTATGTTCTCGGCTGGCCAAAACGACAACATGTGTACCGAGTTTTGCGGGAACGGGAGAGCCAGGTGGTGAGCCAAACCCTGAATGCCCTGCAAAAAGAGATGCCCGACCTTTCCCCCCAAGTGTTGGATCTGTGTCGGCGGCACCTGTTGTTGTTGCTGCGTCACAGCGCTATGGCCATGCTGCTGCAGGACGAAAACCTCCTGAAAGAGCGGCTGCTCGAGTGGATGGAGGAAGAGGTGCGCCTGTACGGACTGCAGAGGGTTTATGAGGTTGCCTATCGGATTTTCCAGCAAGAGCTGAGAGACCATTTGGCTCCTGGAGAGTTGGAGTTTATCCGCCCTTTGATCACCCAGGTACAGGTGGCCTTACTGTTTTAGTGCTGTTTCAGATTGAGTTTTTGCTTTTGTTTATTATATCGCCAAAGCGCTCTATCTCAGCTAGCCCGAAACTTAGGTGTCGTTGCAGTTAACAAAACGCGCGGAATTCTCCACCCTCTGTAGGGTGGGGATGGATAGCGCCACTGGATTTGTGGAGCACTCAGAACTAGGACAGGTGGGGGTAGGATAACGCACATGGCAACCAGAAGGCAGACCTTTCGACTGTATCCCAGCAAAGCACAGGAAAAAGCTTTGCTCGAGGCCCGTCGTCTGCATTGTTATCTTTACAATGCTTGCATTGCCCATCGGGAAACCGAGTACAAGCTCCACCGCCGAACGGTGACCTACCTGGAACAGCAGAACCTACTCCCCGAATTCAAGCAGGTGTGGGGGGAGTTTGCCCAACTGAACTCCCAAGCTCTGCAAGCTACCGTCAAGCGGGTGGATGATGCTTACCAACGGTTCTTTCGAGGACTGAGTAGGAAGCCGAGGTTCAAGTCCATTCGCCGGTATTCGGGCTGGACGTATCCTGCTCGGTCGGGGTGGAAGGTCAACAGCACGGGGAAGCATGGCACGGTCACACTCAATGACTTGGGCATTACCCTGAAAATGCGCGGTCAAGCCAAGCATTGGGGCGTGCCAACAACGCTGACTATCGTCTACAAGCCGTCCCGGCGGCAGTGGTTCGCTTCGTTTACGGTTGAGGTTGCCATACCAGAGCCTAAGTTTGGGTCGCAGTCGGATTTGCGATATGAGTCCATCGTTGCCTATGACTTGGGTACAGAGACCGCCCTGACGTTGTTTGACGGGGCGGAGTTTCGGGAGATTACTAATCCCCGCTTTACCCAGCGGAGTGAGGAGAAGATTCGCAGAGTCGCCAGACTGAAGCGCAGAAAGCGTGCCCCTAAAAAGGGCGTAAAGGCTTCCAGGAGATGGAAGAAAATTCACCGGCGGGAAGCGCAACTGCAAGCAAAGGCTGCTCGTCAGAGAAGAGACTGGCAACACAAAGTTACGTCAGAGATAGCTCGTCGTTATGACGTCGGCGTAACGGAGAAGTTGCATGTCAAAGGGATGACCCGCAAGGGTGGGAAGCGCAAGGCAGGGCTAAACAAGTCCATTCTGTCGGTGGGGTTTGGTACCCTCAACCGAATGATTACCTACAAAATCGAGCAGAAGGGTGGTTTAGTTCTCGTGCTTCCTACGCAAGCCATCAAGCCCTCGCAACGCTGTCCCAAGTGCGGGGCAGTCCACAAGGAGTGGGCGGACTTGAGCAACCGCTATCATGTCTGCTCTGGTTGTGGGTTTGAGGTACCGAGGGATCGGGGCTCGGTGATGGTGATGTACAACGTTGCCACTAATCGGCAACCGGGGTTAGGAACTAGCCTCGTGAGTCTTGGATGTCTCAGCACTACTTCAAAGTCCTGCGGGGCTATGAAGCAACTGGGGCAGAGGAAGAGACTAAAATCCTGCCGTCAAGCGAATGGGGCATCAGAAACCCCATCCGCCTATGCGGTGGGGTAGTTCATAGCCCAATAACGACTTTCCTGATCGGATTTGATAACCAGGGGATCCCTTATGAACGGCACTAGCTCTATCTCCAATGGCTCAGTCACCTTTGATCCCTACACGCCCGTTTTGGCCAACTACTATGCACCCAGCGCCTATCTGCGAAGCGATTTGGAATCCGGCTTGCTGGAAAGTCGCCACGGTGAGCGTCTCTTGGCCCTTCCAGAGGCATTGCTGCGGGGCATCTACACGGGCCTGGAATACGAGACTGGCCAGGCTGCTCGTTTGGTGTTGCGCAACTGTGGTCGGATGTGGGGCAAGGAGTTTTTCCGCCGTTTTGCCCAAGAACTCTCCGACTACTACCAGAAGCCTTTGGCCGAGCTAGAGATGGGCACCTTTCTGCAAAGTCTGAGACAAGCCTGGAAAGCTCATGGCTGGGGATTGATCGAGATCGACTGGACTTACAAAGATCAGGGAGTCCTGGTGGTGTCGATTCGCAATTCTCCCTTCGCTGCTGTCACCCCTCCCCATTTCAAGCGTCCGATGGGCTTTTTGGAGGCAGGGCTGTTGGCCACCTGGTTTAGCCAGCTAACCGGCCAGGATTTGCTCTGCGTGCAAACTGCCAGCGAGGCTTTGGGAGCAGAGAGCAATTTGTTTGTCGTGACCGCTGCCGCCCGCCTCAAAGAAGGAGAAGCCTGGGTGGACTCTGGCCTCAACCATGAGCAGATCCTGGAAAAGCTCCTGCAACCCAGATAGGTGACAGGAGCCGGTTTCCTCCAGAGGGATGGGATCCCAGTAGAGATGAGTCTGTATAATTTTCTGGAAGCGAGGCGAGCTCAAGCGCACGAGGGTGTGGCCATTGGGGTGGCGAGTCAGAGCAATTCGGGGAGCCATCACCGTACCTACAAACAGTGCCGAGGCCATTGGCGCGGCGGTGACTGAGCTGTTGGATACGCTAGAGCACCGCAACGCCTTCGATCCGGCTGAGTTGGTCAGCGTTATTTTTTCTGTTACTCCTGATTTAAATGCAGCTTTTCCTGCCCAATTTGCCCGTCGTCGCCCTGGCTGGGAGTCGGTGCCTCTGTTGGATGTACAACAGATGGAGGTGAGCAGCGACTTACCCCGTTGTATTCGTGTTTTGATCCAGTTGAATACTCCCCTTGCCCAAGCTGATATGCAGCATGTTTATCTGCGAGGTGCCCGCGAGCTAAGGCCGGATCTCAGCGCAGTTTGATTGAGGTCGTACAGCACCAATACGGCAGCGTAGCCACAGCAATCGAATAGCAACGGGACAACCTATCGCCTTGGGCAATAGGGAGCGCAATCGATTCTGGTTTTTCCCTGCTTATTTTGGGGGAAGAGAATGTCTCAACCCAAGTTGATTCAGGTCTTATAACTACGGATTTGGCGATCCCAGCCGCCTTGATCTGGATTCACTCACAGATGCACTTAGCCCAAGAGTATGGTCATTTCGATTCAAACCAGGACACTAAACCCATGACCCAATGTTGACTGTAAGGGGCGAGATAGCCCAGGCGTCTCACCCTAACCCGAAACGACTATAGTTTGAGAACTCAGGAGGATAGTTTTTCTCGCAGACGGTTTTCCCACTGTTGCAGTTGCTCTTGGCGAGCGGCTACCTCTGCTTCGCGACGGCTCAGCTCCTGGCTTTGCCGAGTCAAGGATTGCCGCCAGCTTTCAATCTCCGACAGATCCACCAGACTGTGGGTTCGGGATAGGTTGTGCAACATCTCCACCAGCTTCATGGCTGCCTCTTCCACCCGCTGTACCTGCCGCTCTTCTGAAAGCTCAACCAGCAGCAACACCCCAATGTTGTAAGGGCCAGCCTCTTTGCAGGTGACCCCTTCTGGCTGGCGCAGCGGCATCCAAACCCCGTCCTCGGCCTGCCGGGCCAAGAGCTGCAGCTCCCCCTGGCCGAAGAGACTTTTTTTGTGTACCCGTGCCAGATACAGCATGGAACATGCAGGAAGATGCTGCCGATTTTAGCACCGATCCCTTTTATTGAAGAGGGATCCCGTCCCTACACCCAAACCTGGGTTTTGTTGTCCGTGCCACCAGGAGGATCAATGCTAGGATCGGCTGTGGAATGGATAAGGCTCAACGCTCTCCCGTCTTCATCGTTTAGGGATCCCTGGCATGTTTCTCACCCAAAGCCCCTACTTCTTGATGGCAGCGCTGGTGGCGATTGCCAGTGGAGCCATCTTCGCGGTTCGGTTCATCAAGCGAGAGGCCTCCGCTGAGTATGACGTGATTTTTGCCACGATGGGCCTGATCTATTCCGTCTGCTTGCTCTTGGAAGGTCAGCGGCTCATTCCGTTGCTGTTCTTTGCCCAGGTGCTGTTGGCGGTGATGGCCGGCTGGTTTGCCATCGAAACCTTCCGTTTGCGGATTCTCTTAAGCGAAAAAGCACGGCAGGTGGGCGGGGCTCGTCCGACCGTTCGGCGGCAAGGCTTCAGCCGCACCTATCCCCCGGATGGCTATGCCCAAGGACGCACGGTTTCCACTCGAGCCGAGGGATCCCGTATCCGCGATACATCCTCTTACAGTCGCTCCATTCCTGGGCGCAGTGGTGAAGATCCTAGCCGTCGCCCCAGGCCCCAACTGACCGGCGATACCCGTGTGCGTCCACGCCGCCGACCCGAAGGGGATGAGTATTACGAGGAACCAGGATCCCGCCCGCGTCAGGACACCGACTACGATGAGCCGGCTCCGCCGCCAGAGGCCCGTCGCCCCCGTCGCCCTGCCGGAGAGTATCCAGAGGATGTGGATGTGCAGGAAGAGCGCAGCACAGGTACAGCTACCCGCCGCCGTCCCCCACGGCTGCCCCAAGACCAAGGGGAAAGCTACGCGGATGAACCTCCCCGCCGTCCTTCCCGCCGCGTTGTCGAAGTAGAGCCAGTAGAAGTGGAGCCAGAAGAGTACGATGACGATCTGTTCTGATAAGCTCTCGACACTGCTCTGAAACTCAATAGGGACAGCGCCAGCCTTGCTTGGGAGGTGTGGTGAATCCGGTTGGATCCCTCAGCCCGTGTTGCGCATCCCGGCGGCAATGCCGTTGATGGTGAGCAGAGCCCCACGCAGAAGTTCAGCTCGGTTGTAGCGCGTTCTCCCGGTACGGGATCCCTGATGCTCTCGCAGGCGCTTGAGGAGGGAGACTTGGATAAAGCCGAGGGGCACAATAGAGCGGTTGCGCAACTGCACCGAGCGCTTCAAATAAGGGTCGTTCTCCAACAGTTCGCTGTGACCCGTAATCTGCAGCACTATTGTGCGGGTGCGGTGCATTTCTTGGGCAATACACTCAAACAGCTCCATCGCCCGCTCTAGACGTTCTGGAGAGCTCATCTCCCGCACGTAGTGACGCGCTATTTGCAAATCCACCTTGGCCAAGGTCATCTCCACTTTGGAGATCACCATGCGGAAGAAAGGCCATTCGCGATACAGGTGCTGCAGGTGGTTGAGGTTGTGCTCGCCCTTGGCCACGTATTCCTGTAGGGCGGTGCCAACCCCATACCAGGCCGGCAGGAGAAAGCGGCTTTGCGTCCAACTGAATACCCAGGGAATGGCCCGCAGGGATCCGATGTCTTTTTGGCTACCGCTGCGGCGGGCGGGACGGGAGCTGATCTGCAGTTGGCTGATCTCTTCAATGGGGGTGACCTCGTGGAAAAACTCCACAAAGCCCTCCTGCTCGTAGACCAGGTTACGGTACACCTGCCGGGAGCGCTCCGCCAAGGATTCCATCAGGCGCGACCACTCGTGCAGATCGTTGGGGTAGGTGCGCAGCAGGCTGGCCTGGATCACGGCGCTGGTGACGGTTTCCAGGTTAAAAATGGCCAGATCCTGGAGGGAATACTTGGAGGCCAACACCTCTCCCTGTTCGGTAATTTTGATGCGGCCCCCCACACTGCGCCCTGGCTGAGCCAAGATGGCCTCGTAAGCCGGGCCCCCTCCACGGCCCACCGAACCGCCCCGGCCATGGAAGATCTGCAGCTTCACCCCGTAGGATTCGGCCACCGTCTGCAGGCGTTGTTGAGCCTTGTAAATCTCCCAGTTGCTGCTCAAAAAGCCGGAATCTTTGTTGCTATCGGAGTAGCCCAGCATCACCTCCTGTAGATTCCCCTGCTGAGCCAAGTACTGGCGATAGAAAGGGATCTCCAGCAACTGCCGCAAAACTTCCGGGGCCCGCTTCAGGTCTTCGACGGTCTCAAACAGCGGCACCACCGCCAGGGATCCGCGACCACTGATGGGATCGTAGAGACCCACCTCCTTGGCCATCAGCAGCACCTCCAACAGGTCGCTCAACTGGCGGCTCATGCTGATTACATAGGTTTGGCAAATGGCCAAGCCGAATTCCTGCTGCATGCGGCGCAGGGTGCGAAAGGTGGCGATCAGCTCTGCTGTCTTATCGGAAAAGGCGATCTCCAGCGGTATCAGAGGCCGACGTGTTTGTAGCTCCTGCAGGAGAAAGGCGGTTTTTTCCTCTTCCGTCATCTCGTTGTAGGGACGCGGCAAAATGCGCAAGTACTCGAAAATCTCCGTGAGAGCGGCTTCGTGGTAGCTGCTGTCTTGGCGGATATCCAGATGGGCCAGGTGAAAGCCAAACACCTGTACCTGTTGAATGAGATGATCCAACTGACGGCAGGAAAGGCCGCTGTTTTTCAAGCTTTTCTGGATAAGCTGCAAGTCGGCCAGGAATTCTTCCGCGTTGGCATAGGCGTTGTCCACAGGGGGAGGGGTGGGCAAACAAGCGGAGTCGGCCAAGTTGCGGTTGCGCTCCCGCGTCAACTCCAGCCGCCGCTGAATGTAGCTGAGCTTGAGGCGGTAAGGCTCCTGGCGATATTGCAGCGAAAACGATTCGTAAACCTCGGGCATGAGGCGGTGATCCTGCTCAAGGGCATCCAGCAGTTGGCTGTCCACATCCCCCCAATGCAGGGAAATGCTCAGGGTTTTGGTGAGAGCCTTCACCGATTCGATGTACTTGCCCAGGATGAGGTTGCGCTGATAGCGAGCCGTTTGCCAGGTGACATCGGCGGTGACGGAAGGGTTGCCATCCCGATCCCCGCCTACCCACGAGCCGAAGTTGCAAAATCCTGCCGGCGGTGGCTCGACGCTAGGAAAAGCTTTTTTCAGGCTGCGGCTGAGGTACTCGTGCAGCAGGGGGATGGCCTGAAACAACACCTCTTCAAAATAGTGCAAAGTGTAATCGACTTCGTTCAAAACAGTCGGCTTGGACTGATGCAACTCGTCGGTGCGCCACCAAAGCAAAACTTCTTCCGCCATCTGTTCTTTTATCATCTGGGCCTGCAAAGGCTGGGTTTGTTCTGCCCAATCCAGTTGGCTGAGCAAGCGAGAGAAGGCCCGTTGCTTCTCGCGAATGGTGTGGCGGACGATCTCGGTGGGGTGGGCGGTAAAAACCATGCGAATGTGCAACTGCTCCAGCAATCTGCGCAGTAGGCCCGGCGGCACCCCTTGAGCCCGCAGGTAAGGGAACAGCCGTTCAAATTTTTCGTTTTCTCGCACGGTACGTTGTTGGCTATCCACCATGCGCATGTCCGAGTCTTCTGCCCGTTCGTAGTGCTGTTCAACAATGTTGATCAACTGGAAGAAGAGGGCAAAGGCCCGTGCCGTTTGGATGGTGGCGTCGAGGCTGAGGTACTCGATAATTTGTAGTACCTCTGGGATCGGGTACTCCAGGGCTTGTCCTTCTGGGGAACACATGGAACGCAGTCGCTGCAACAGATCCACCAGAGACTGACCGCACTCCTGCAGGATCACCGATTCCCAGAGTTCTTCCACCAGTTGCAGGCGACGGTTTAACAGGTTGTTCCTGCGGTTGAAGGTTTCGTGGACTTGGAGGGAATGGGCCAAGGGATCCCGTTCCCCAAGCAGGGAGGCCTCCTTCAGCCCGTTGGCAGAACCCGCTGCCCACTCTGCAGCGGTCAGGTGGGGGGAAGAGGTCATGAAGGCAGCTCCTAGAACAACCATCCCAATATTAGAGCCTGTTTGTCGAAACGGCAGATGTAGCCGGTATCACGCTCAGATCGCAGTCTTCCCGATGGCGGATTTTGTAGTTGAACCTACAAATTGCAAGAAAAAAGTGTTTTACTTTCCGAGAGTGCCGGTCTAACGCTTTGCGGGAAGGAGTTCTGGTGGCTGCCACCCTGTTTATCAACGCACATCTGCTGGATCCCGACCAGGGATTGGACGAGATCGGGCAACTGGGTTTTCACGTCGGTGGGGGATTTTTGTTTGCCTGCGGATGAGGCGGGGATCCGCTCAGGGGTGACCACGGTGGTGGAGGCGGGGATCACCTTCCCGGCGTTTTGTGCAACGGTGGCGTCAACTGCCCAGACGCGGGTTTATGCTTTGATCCTTCTCTGCTCTACATCGCCACTGCGGATTTCATCGCCCATCGCCTCAGGCTGGCCGTGGATCCAAAAAATCAAGATTTAGATCGGGCCAGAGCAGTGATCGAGGCCCATCGCCAGGTGGTGGTTGGCCTCAAGGCTCGCCCCACCCTCAAGCTGGGAGAGAGGGAATCACCCACGCTCACTTCCGCTCTGATTCTTGGCGAAGAATATGCCTGCCGATCATGATTCATCTGGGCCGCTTCCCGATGGATGGGGTGTTGGATCCCTCAGATTTGTTGGATCGCCTGCGTCCGGAAGAGATTGTCAGCAACGAACAAAAGGCCCGCGCCCGCGACTACGCATTGCAGGTGGCAGAGCTAGAATCCAAGGCAATTGCAGCTTTCAACCGCAAGTTGGCAGCCTTGTCACCGGCTTGAGCCGCTCTGGAGCGGATGCCCATTTTATGATTTCGGATCAGCAGTGGATGGAACGGTGTCTATCCCTGGCCCGTTCCACACCTCAGCGTCCCTCTCCCAATCCACGGGTGGGCTGCGTGATCGTGCAGGAGGATCGGGTGGTGGGAGAAGGCATTCATCCGGGGGCAGGGCAGCCTCATGCCGAGGTGTTGGCTCTGCAACAGGCGGGATCCCTGGCCAGAGGCGCAACGCTCTACGTCAACCTGGAGCCCTGCAACCACTATGGGCGCACTCCCCCTTGTACCGAGGCCATCCTGGCCGCCGGGATCCGGCGGGTTGTGGTGGGGATGCAGGATCCCAATCCCTTGGTGGCCGGCAAAGGGATCCGACGCCTGCAGGAGGCGGGGATCGACGTGACGGTGGGAGTGCTGGAGCGGGAGTGCCAGGAGCTGAACGAGGGGTTTGCCTTCGCCATTGTGCGGCAACAGTGTTTCGGCCTGCTGAAATACGCCATGACCCTGGATGGCAAGAGCGCCGCCGCCACCGGCCACAGCCGCTGGATCAGCAACCCTCTGGCGCGGCAATGGGTTCACCAACAGCGGGCCTGGCACGATGCGGTGATTGTGGGATCCCGAACCGTTTGGCAGGATAATCCGCGCCTCACCTGTCGTCTGGCGGAGTTGCAGGGATCCCAGCCGTTGCGGGTTGTTCTCAGCCGTTCTCTGAACCTGCCCCCTTCTGCCCATCTGTGGCAGGTGGAAGAAGCGCCGACATTGGTGATCACGGAAGCCCCAAAGATCCATCCCCTCTGGGGATCCCTGGCCGAGCAGGGGGTAGAACTGCTGCATCTGCCCCAGGTAACCCCCTCGCGGGTGGCACAAGTGCTCTTTCAGCGGGGGTGTCTGAGCGCCCTCTGGGAATGCGGGGGTACGCTGGCCTGGGCAGCCCTCAAAGATGGGGCGATCCAGAAAGTAGCCGCCTTTATCGCTCCCAAGATCCTGGGGGGAGCCGATGCGCCAACCCCGGTAGCAGGCGAGGGGATCCCTGATGTAAACCAGAGCTGGCAACTGGTGGAGCCCCGGCTGGAGACCTTGGGGGATAACTGGTTGATCATCGGAAAGATCTCCTCTTCAGTTGGCCACAGTAACCTACTAAAGTGACCAGCTTTCGATTGCCATACAGGGAGCTTCAGGTTTCTGAACGAACAGGCTGATATCTGTTCAATGTAAATGGATATACTCATCAGAAAAACACGGCATTTCTGCAAAGTGGGGTTCAGAATTGAGCTCAATTGTGCTAGGCTGGTCAATGTTTTGGGGGGGTCAATTGACGTTTTGGTAAGGTCAGCAAAATCAAGCTGTAGGGATCTATCGAGATTTTCCTGAGGTGAGCCTTGCAAACGGCAACGACGAAGACTCTAGCCTCTTTGTCCAGCCCTTCTTTGCTTGCCCAGTGAGCGGCTTGAAAGTCGTCCTATCTCATTTTCAAGTACAAATCCCAGGATAAGGAAGGGCATTGTGTTGAATCTTTTTGCCAGCCTGCTGTTTGCATCCGCTTTCCTCAGCCCATCGGGAAACGTCGTCATCGAGGGGGATCCAGGGGAGTGGGTTTTCGCCGATCATCAAGTCCTAGAAGGGGTTACTCTAACCCTTCTCACACGGCCCGGAGAGAGCTTGGCCTCTTGGAGAGAGATGCTCTCCGTCATGGACGTTCATGTCGAGGGATCGCCGCGCTTTCTTGCCAACCACATGCGGGACAACCTCCTGGCCAACTGTCTCCAAACGACTTGGGAGTTCCATCGGGAGAGCGAAGAAGATGTGCTCTACGAGTTTCGCAGTGCTGGCTGTCGTGGAACGGTGAGTGGAGTTGAGGAACATGAGATTGGCCGGATCACCCGAGGCCCAAGCGGCAGTGTGCGCATTGCCTATGCCGCAAAGCCAGAGATGACGTCCGAAGTGCGAAGCCGCTGGCTGAACTTACTGGGCAGCGAGGTGGGGACAGCTCAGGGTTTTCCCATTCGCAACCTCAGCGGGGCGATTGCACAGCCTTCTTCCCCGGTTTCGGAAGCCCCAACCGCAGAGCGGCAGATCGCCCGGTGGCTGCAGGAAGCAACCGATGCCCTGAGGCAGCAGGAAGATTTGCTGGCCGAGCTGGATCGCCTAGGTCAGGAAGCGCAGGCGGATGCCCGTGCCTACAGCCAAGGAACCCCCAAAGAGGCGGGGCTAAGGACAATCGGCCTGTACCGAGGTCGGGGGGACGGCAGCCCTGGCGAGGCCACAACCGAGTTCAAGACCACTGACACCTTGATCTGGGCCATCTTGCCGGTGGGCAACCTTCCTGCCAACGCCAAGGTGGAGATGCTCTGGTACTACGAGGGCGGAGAAGCTGGGGGCGAGCAACTAATCCGCAAGCTCGATGTTCCCTGGGATCCCTTGGCCGATACCGTGCGAGGCTTTCTGAGCTTCAGCCAACCCTACACCGGGCGCTACCGCGTCGAGATTCATGTCAACGGCGAGAAGGTAGGAATTGGCCGCTTCACGATCCGGTAGTCTCCTGCAAGAAGTACCCCTCCTACGGGGTTACACAGGCTTGGGGGTGGACAATCTCCATCACCAACTCCGACGGGGTGAAGACCGCTGTGCTGGGATCGAGAGGAGGGCTTGCTATCCTCGACGGGTTCTGCTGACAGGCCTGGCTTTGAGGTTGTAGATAAGGCTGGTGCGGTATTGCAAAAGCAAATTACGCAGGTAAAGGGGCAAGTTGCGTCGGTAGAGGGAGCGGGTTTTGCGGTAGATAGATTTGCTGCGCCGGTTAATCGCTTGGCTGCGCCGCTGCAGAGAGGTTTGGAGTGGACGTTGGAGTGCCAGGGATCCGGGCGCACGCATAAACCTTGGCCGTACCATGTCCCACCTCAAGAGCAGCGTTGAACGTTGGATCCAGTGTAGGGGATCCTCAGGGAAGCAGCCGCCAGCGGGTCAGCCTATTCTGCAGGTGGTCTGCCCAGCTTGCCGAGATCCCGGCAAAAGCTTCATCCCTCTCCAGATCTTGCAGCAACTGCCGACCCAGAGGTGCCAGACGATACCGATCCGTGATCCCCTGCCCATCCACTTCCCGCCGCAACAGCCCCACCTGAATCAGCCACATCAGCTCCTGATCCGCCCGCATTTCCGATAAAGGACGCCGGGTGTAGCCCGCTTGAACGCCCGCCCAACCTGCAATCTTTGCCGGCGGGATCCCTTCCGCGCTCATGGCCTGCAGCAAGGGCAACCGAAAAGGGCTGCAAATCCAGGCACGCCAAGCCCTTCTGTACACTGACTCAGAGTCATGGAGCATGAGGGACAAGGGGAGTCCTTATGTTCTTATTCAATTCTGTCAATGGCCGTTGAGCAGCAGGCTTGTTACAATAAATTACGATATGTTGATCATCCTTGCCATTGTTGTCCTCCTGGGATTCTGGGCGCTGCGCTTGATGGAGCAGGCTTTTCAGAGTCAGGAGTTCTCGCGCATGTTGGCAGGGACACTGGTGGCTGTGGCTGCCGGCGGCGTCTTGACCTGTTACTTTCTGATGAGCGATACCCTTCAGATGTTGTTTCATCTGCAAGCGCAGTCCCCCTCTTCCTACTCTCAAGATCTGCTCTCCGATTTGAGCTGGCTTGATCAGTAAATGGGCGGTCATGAGCTACATCAATGCAGTAGCTCCGCTAGCGAGGTTGTGACGCAGCTTTTATAGTCGTTTTAAGCCGGAATGAAACATTTCCATCTAGCTCCCCTCTCTTGCTGGGGGTAGGGCGGCAGCGGAGAACGCTTAGGGAGTGTTTCAATCTAGTTTGAAATGGAAGACCAAAGTATCTGGGGTTATGGCATCCTCCTGCATCCGCAAGGATGGAGTAGCAAGACCTGCCGCCCGCTTGCCAACAGTGAGCGGGAGAAATCCTGCAAGCTGTGAAAAAATCCGTTGACTTGAGCCGTGGGAAGAATATCAATGGGCCAATTGGGTTGCCAGCCAGGCTCGGATGCTTCGGATCATTTGGTGGTTGGGGGCCAGTAGGTTCTGGTAGATCAACTGTCCAAAAGCATCGATGGGGCTGAACTCCTCCCCGACTTGGAAAGGATAGCTAAAACCCAGTGGAGTGAGGTGATCCCCCTCGAGATGCTGCCACTCGGTATAGGCTTGATACTTGCGGCAAAGCTGTTGGTAGAGCAGAGGAATGTCGTCAATATCATCCTGTCGAAATTCCACAAGCAGGTTGTGTCTAACCGGATACTGCTCCTCAATTAAGCGGTTGGTTTCTGCTGGGGAAGGCTCGAACTCTAACCACAGATTCACAGGTGGCGAGGAGGATCCCATCCACATCCACCACAGATCGGCAAGCTGTTGTTGAGGCCAAGCTTGAGCCAACAGCCGCAGCAATGGCAAAGCCCGATCTAGCCCGGCATTGCTGTAGGCCAGGAAAATATTGCCTCGCCGCTGGGATCCCAGAGAAGGAACGGCTAGACAAGAGAGGATCTGCAACTTACAGCCCAGGCTATGACCCAAACCAAACAGGGGCAACTCCAGCAAACCCTTGCTTTGCAGGCTTCTGTGCAAAGATTGGGCTGCGTTGAGTGCCAGTTGGGCGTGATCGATATCGGTGGTGTAGGGGGTGGCAACAACGGCCATGCCCATACGGGCCAGTTCTTCCAGCAGGCGGCTGTAGAACACTTGCGGGGCAGCTCCCACAAAAGCTCCACCCAGAAAGTGAACGACGGCGCGGGGTTGAGGGGGCAGAAGGAACCAAGTATGCCCATCGGTTTGCCAAGTTGGTGCCATGGTGTTGCAACCTCGCCTGCGAGTTTGTTGAAGCTTTCCCCATAACCCAGCGCTCGGCAGATCCCACTTTGCCCACTTTACGCCGGTTCCCCGCGCTGGCCAGCCCCTGGAACTCATCCTAATGGACATCTTGCCCAGACATGGGGATCCCCAGTTAACTTCTGATGCAGCAGGCAAAACTGATACATTTACGCTGAACACTGCTGACCATTACTGCTCAACGGTGCAGCGATAGCATTCTGTCCATTACTGAACAGAAAGGCGGTATCCCGCAAAGCCCTGAGCATTACACCCAGAGCGCCTTGCCAGTCTCGTGGTAGCCTATGGTTGCACTTTGGGCATCTAAACACCTTTGCGCCACCCAACTTGGTGTGGATGTGCCCACACTTGGTACAGGTTTTGCTGGTGTACGCTTCCGATACTTCCACGACGACCACGTTTTTCTTTTTGGCTTGAAATTTCAGGAACTGCTTGAACCG
>NZ_JBSSCS010000021.1:0-52789 GCF_054060015.1 Thermostichus sp. MS-CIW-25 | reverse complement strand
CAGCGGTTTTGTTCCCACCAGTTAAGCCGCTCTGCCAACCGATAGTTGTACTGCTTGCGCAACAGCTCCAGCCATTGCTCCATCAGGACAACTTGACTGGGCGTAGGCCGCAGGCGGTACTGATAGGCAGTCCTCATCTTAAGCGTACTCAGAAACCGCTACACTGATTATAGCACCAGCAGGGATTAGCGGCCATGAAGCATGATTTTGTTTCCAGCGGCAGAGCTGTATCTGATTTGAAGGCGCACTTGGTCTTAACCACCAAGTACCGTCGCAAGGTATTTACCAGCGAAATGCTGCAGCGATTACATGAGGTTATGTATGACCTTTGCCAAAAGTGGGGTTGCAAACTTATTGAGTTCAACGGCGAGGCAGACCATGTTCATCTGCTGTTCCAGTACTACCCGCAGGTGGATCTGTCCAAATTGGTAAACAACATCAAATCCGTCTCTAGTCGCAGGATGAGAAGCGAGTTTGCGGATTACATCAGCAAGATATACCGGAAAAATGTGCTGTGGAATGAATCTTATTTCATCGCTTCATGTGGTGGGGTGACAGTCTCGGCATTGAGCCAGTACATTGAAAGCCAAGGTACTCCCGCCTCTCATCCCGGCCAAGCGCTCCGCGCCGCTAGCGCGTTCGCTTCAGCGGGACGTAGTCCATACGTTCTACGGACAGAGGGGGGGCTTCTCGGCGGTTTAGCTAAATCCACCATCCACCCTAATTTGCTGCCGTGCTTTAGACAATGCAGGATATTATCGATTACACGGCTTACCCTTTGACCCGGCGAAAGAATTTCGATAATCCAGTCGGGTGCTGCGGTGAAGTCATCCTCTGGCTCGCCTGTTTCACTTAGGCGAATTCGATCCCACGCAATTACAGCAATATCGGGAACAATGGAACGACCGGCAAAAGTGCATCGCAATTCGGGTAGGGCAGTATAGCTGGTGGTGCTGCCGTCAACCTCAGCCAAAAGGCGTTTTTGCAAAATGGAATGGCGGACTTTGGGCAGCGGTTTTTGAATGGCAACTCCATCCACGTACTCCCATGCCGGAGACTCTTCTATGTGAGGCAACTTGAGGAAGTCTTCAAGAGTGAGAGCCAAATCTAGGCGAGTTGTCATAGGTTTAGGCAAAGCCCCCCCGGATCCCTGCCAGTACTGTATCCCAAACCCCAAAGCGAGGGGGAGCGGTGGAGTAGGGGTTAAAACTGCGGCAATTGGGGTAGATGGAGCGTGAAAGTCGTCCAACCGGCAGAGCTGTTGACCTCAATGGATCCCCTCAGTTGATCCACCATTTGCTTCACCAAGGCCAAGTCTAGATCGGTACTCCCTTCCTTAGCCCACACTGCGGAGCCCTAGCAAAGCAAAAAGCCCCCAGGCAGGGTAATCACCTCTCCTGAGGGCCAAACCCCCTCAAATCCCAGGTAGGTTAAGCCTGAACTCTGCTCGGCTCGTAGAAGACTTTGGGCAGAGATCGAGCAAACTTCGAGAAATCAGCCCTTGACTTGCGCGAACCATAATCTGCCTTTAAGTCAGAACGATTGAAAGCTATCTTCTCTCTTGCGGGCTCGTAGAAGATCCACCTCCTAAGGGTGTAGTTCACTTCATAGAGAGTTTGCCGAACGCCGTTTATCAACGATAGAGATCTGGAGCTGGGAGCCTTTGGCGGCTGATACCAGTAGATATCCTCGGGAGATACAGATAGAGGCTCTGGACCTGCAAAGGGCGGCTCGTAAAAAGTTGCAAAGTCAGGCTGAGGTCGGCACTGAAATTGAACCTGATACACCGACTGAGAGGTCATTTCCTGCCGACTCTGCTGCCAAAGCTGCAGCATCTTGCCGACATCAAATCCCATCGCTCGCTGAAAATGCCACAGGGATCCTTGTAGAAAAAAGAAGGCTAAGTAGAAGTGAGCATTCGCCAGCCAAACCCTTGAGGAGTAGTTCCACGCTCCCGTTTGATTTGGATCGAAGTAGTAAGGAGTAAAGGCGGATTTCAGCTCCAGGGTGGGGCCGTAAAACTCCACCGGGTAGGCCAGCGAGTTAAACCCACAGTAGTAAGAAGCCGCAAAACCGGCTAGGGCGATGCCGAATAGAGAGTAGGAGAGGATCCCATCTGCTGAGAAGAGAAAGCGAGCTTTAACCCACTCAAACGGCGGAACCAGGATATGCCACACCCCTCCCAACAAGAGAAGAGCTCCCACATAGATATGGCCCCCCACCAAGTCTTCCAAATTATTGACATCAAACAGGTGGGTGCGGTAGTTCCAAAGGGTGGCAAAGTCCAAAGTTGGAGCCGTAACCAGGCGTACCTGACCGGTGTTGGCGTCATACAGCCCCCCGAACACCATCGCCTTGGCCACCAACAATAGGGATCCCAGGCCCAAAATCAGTAGGTGGTGCCCCAAAATCACTCCCAACGTTTTGGCATCATCCCAAGTGAAGTGAAACTTGGCAGCCCTGCCGAATTCCATATCTAAGCTGGGGGGAAGTTGGGTTTGGTGGAAGTAGGCTCCTCCAGCCAACACGCCGGCAGCCACCAGGTGAATTGAGGCAATGGCCACATAGGGAAAGGTATTGACGATCTGGCCACCGGGGCCAACCCCCCACCCCAATGTGGCCAAGTGGGGCAGCAAAATCAGCCCTTGCTCGTACATGGGCCGCTCTGGCGAGAACTTGGCCAGCTCAAACAAGGTAAAGCCCCCCGCCCAAGCCATGATCAAGGCCGCATGGGCCACATGCGCCACGATAAAAGTATTAGAGAGGTTCATCAATCGAGCGTTACCTGACCACCAGGGGTAGCCCGATGGGTGCATCTTTTTGGCATTCATAGATAGCTCCTCAGTGAGCCCTCAAAAATACAGGCACGTTTAGCTCAGACCGGCAATGATATGGTCAAGATAAACGGCCATTTCTTGACTTGCCTCTGTGTCGAGACTTTCGGTCAGGACCTCTTTCATGGCATTGAGGGCCTGAATGACGCGATCGATGGGAACGCCGAGGGTGATGTAAGTTTCTTTTAAACCCTGCAACACGCGCTCATCCAAAATTGAGGGATCGGCAGCCAACATGGCGTAGGTGGCATAGCGTAGAAAATAGGTCAGGTCCCGCAAGCAAGCCGCGTAGCGCCGAGTAGGGTACATATTGCCCCCCGGTAGGGTAATATCCCCGTAGAGCAAGCTCTTGGCAACCGTTTTGCTGATAATGCTGCTGGCGCTGGAGCTGATGGTTTTGGCCGCCTTGACGCGCATGTTGCCACTCTGGAAATAGCGATTTAATTGTTCCAGAGCTGCGGCATCTAAGTAAGAGCCTTTCTCATCGGCGGGGTTAATCAGGGAAGTGATGGTATCTTTCATGGATTTTTCTCCTCTAAGCACTAGTAGGGACTGATTTCTTGAGGCAATTGGGCAAATGCTGTTCGCGTTAGCGGGACGGAGTCCTTGCACCGCTTGCTCAGGCATTGCCTGTGAGAACTCTTATGGATTGCAACTTAAGACAACTTCACAGCTTGCAGGTCAAGCTCGCAAAGCCAGCCGAAACCTCAAGCTCACAGAGGCAGGAGTAGCGCGCCTCAACTCTAAAACTGAGCGAGAGGGCAGCGATTTGTCTATCCATTCATCGATTCAAAAAGCGCGAATCAGTCGATCAAAGTAGGGGGCAGCTAGAGCCATCTCCTCTGAAGAAAGAATGCCGGCAGCTACCTCTTTTAGGCAGCTCATCGCCACCCGCAGGTTGGGTAGCGGCACGCCCAAAGAGATGTACATTTCTCGCATGCCGTTCAAGCCGATATCTTCCAGCGGCTTATCGTTGCCTGCCAAGATGCAATAGCTAACCAAGCGGATATACCAGCCTTGATCTCGTTGACAGAGGGCAGTTTTTTGAGGGTTGCCCTTATTGCTGGGGGTGTTGGGGCATTTGGCCCAAAACCGTTTGCTGCCTTCCTGGACAATTTTTTGCTCGTTCTCTGCTAACTTTTGGGCGGCTCGGATGCGAACTTGACCCTTGCTGAAGAAATCCTCTAGCTTGGCGATCTCGGCACTGCTGAGGAAGCGATCAGCCGCGTCCGACTGCGCGATGACTTGGGCAACAATGCTCATAGGTTTTTGGCAAGGAACACTCTACAGGTAACAAAGTAAGCCAGATCCTCAAGAACCGAAATCACTTATTAAGAAAAAGTTGTGAATTGAAACTTACTTGCAACAAATCCTCTCTGCCTCGCGTCTTCGGCAGCGTGACCAGATTGAGAAGGTTGGGTTGGCGGCCAATCCAGATCCCGGATACGACAGCAACCCTCAGAATACTCAGCCTCTATCTCTTCTGGCCGAGATGAGCATCTGTGTTGGGAACTATTTCCGTATCTGTTGCTACAGAACTTACAATAAGACGGGCTGTGCAGAGGTACCGGGGGAGAGAACCCCTAAGGTAGGGATCAAATCGGCGCTGCGCCGCTTTAAGGGCTAAGTTTCTGAGGCAGGAATCTTGCCAGATCTGCGTAACCATCGCTACTTTGAAACCAACCTGGAAAAGCGCAAGCGCAAAGCAGGAGTCCCCAGGGATCCGCTCAACCTTTAAAACTGGGGCAGAGGGGGCAGGTGGAGCGTGAAAGTTGTCCAGCCGGCGGCGCTGCTGACCTCGATGGATCCCCTCAGTTGATCCACCATCTGTTTTGCCAAGGCCAAGCCTAAACCCGTGCCCCCTTCTTTCCAAGGATCATGGCTGGGGATCCGGTAAAAACGATCGAAAATGCGGGTGAGTTCCTCAGCCGGGATCTCTTGGCTATTCCTGACTTGGATGCGAGTTCGGTTGGCCTCAACCCTGACTTCTAGGCGGATGGATCCCTGGCCGGGGGTGTATTTCACCGCGTTGTGCAGGAGCTCCCGCAGGATACGCCCCAAAAGGAGAGGATCTGTGGTGATGCTGCTCTCCAGAGGCACGTTGGCTTGAAAGGTTTGCCCCTTAGTACGGGCGCGTTCGCCAATAGCCAACAGCAAATCCCCCAACAAGGCTTCCCAGGTCAGCGTTTGCAGATTCAAAGCATAGGCTCCTGCCTCTAGCCGCTGCAAATCCAACAGGTCATTGATCAGCTCGATCTCCCGTTGGCATTCCCGCTGGGCGATGGATAGGTACTGGGCCTGCTTCTCCCTCGCAGGGGCAACTTGCAGCATGTGCAACGCCATCTTCAGGCTGGTGAGGGGGGTGCGCAACTCGTGGCTGACGGTGCTGATAAAGTCATCTTTGAGGCGGTTAAGGCGCTCCAGGGCTTGCACCTGCTCTTGGGCAGCTCGGAATAGGCGCGCCTGCCTTAGGCCGATAGCACATTGATTGGCCACTTGAGCTACGAGATCCATTTCCTGCTCATCAAAACTTTCCTCGCTGCTGCGAAAAACCCACAGATCCCCCAAGACTTGCTCCCCATCCCGCAGAGGGCAGACCAAGACTGATCCTTGGCGGGGGGCGTCAGGAAGTAAACAAAATATGCAGGGCTCTCCTCGCAACAACTGGGCGTAGAGATCTGGATATTGGGCAAAGGGAATACAAGTATGCAAGGCCGACCCCAAGCGAGGACAATACTCGTAGCTGATGGTGGAAAGGGTGAGATCGGCGTTGTAAAGGCCAATATCGCAGCCATCTGCATTTAGGTTTTCTCCCAGCTCGCGCAGAGCGGTGTTGAGAATTTCAGCTTCATCCAGAGAGTCGCGCACCCGGTCAGTGATGCGTTTCAGCAGGGCCTCAAATTGCAGGGATCGCTGCAACTCAGAGGTGCGTTGCCGAACCTTTTCTTCCAAGGTTTGATTGAGGGCTTGCAGTTGTTCATATAACTGGGCCTGTTGCAACGCGATGGCTAATTGATCGCTCAGCTCTTGTAAAAGCCGGATTTCCCACTCTTGCCAAGGGCGGCTGGATTGGCAGTGCTGAACTACCAATAGACCCCACAAAGCCTCACCCTGCCGAATCGGGATCACCAAGTTGGCTTGGGCCTGGAAAGATTCCAAGAGCTCCCGATAGCAAGGATCCAAATTGGCCGTCGCCACGTTGGCTATGGCTTGCACAAAGCCCTCTTGGTACTTGCGGTAGCAAGGACCCTGGGGAAGGCAAGCATCCCACACCCGGCGGCCCAGGTGGCTGGGCCAGGGATCCGCCACCGACTCAGCAGCTACAAACCCCCCTACACCTTCCTGCAACTGATAGATCATCACCCGATCCACCTGGAAAACCTCTCGCACTTCTGCAACAGTGGTTTGCAAGATAGATTGCAAATCCAAATCCTGACGGATGCGTCGCAGCAAAGCTCCAAGCAGCCGCTCCCGCTCTGCTTCTTTCAGCAACAGATCTTGGGCTTGTTTGAGGGGCGTTATGTCCACAGCGATGCCGCAAACGGCGTAAGGAGACCCCTGCTGATCCCGCAGGGCAAACTTGGTGACCCACCGGGTCAATCTCTTGCCATCGCGGAAAAAGGTTCGCTCGTAGCTGACAGGATGCGGAGATTGCAGGACTTTTTGATCCTGATCTCGAAATTCTAGAGCCTCTTCTGATGCGAACAGCTCACTATCCAACTTTCCAAAGAGCTCTTCTGCCTTGCAGCCTCTCTGTTGTAGATAAGTCTTGTTTACATGAAGATAGCGCCCTTCCAGATCTTTGAGAAAGATACAAAAAGGGATCCCATCCAGAATGGCCCTAAGCCGAGCTTCGCTTTCTTGTAGAGCCAGCTCTGCTTCTTTCTGCTCCGTAATATCTTCGGTAATGCCTGCGATGTGAACGACTTCCTGCTGCTCGTTCAAGACAGGGTAACAAGAGGTACGCAACCAGCGCAGCCTGCCATCTGGGTGGAAAATCCGATAGGTAACTGACATTTTGCCTTGGGTGGCAAGAGACAGGGTTTCCATCACTCTTGGCAGATCCTCTGGGTGGATCCTTTCCTTCCACAGATCCGGCTGGCGATAAAGCTCCTCTGGTGTATATCCGAAAATCTGTTCACAACGAGGACTTTTGTAAAGAGCGCGGCTAAAGTCTGCCGACTGTAGGAAGAAAGTCACCGGTACAGCCTCTGCAATTTCCCGAAAGCGGGCTTCGCTCTCTCGCAAAGCCAGTTCCACCTGCTTTTGTTGGGTGATATCGCGGGTACTGGAAACGATCCCCTGAACCAAAGGATCATCCAAGAGATTGGTGCAGAGGCTCTCCAGCCACACCCAATGGCCGTCGGCATGTTGCATCCGATAGACAAAGCAGAGAGTCTGGCCGGGCTGGGACAGGAGTTGCTCGCAGGCAGACGCGATGGCCTCGCGGTCTTCGGGATGAACCAGCTCCAGGGGTTGAGGCTCTCCTGGCTGGGGGGTAAGACCTAGAATCTTCTCCGCCACCGGGGGATTAAGGCAATACAGCCGGCCCTGGGCATCAACCCGGTGCAAGATGTCGTGGCTGTTGTTGATAAAGGCGCGAAAGCGTTCTTGTTGATCTGTTAGCTCTCGTTGCAGGCGCTTCTGCTCGGTGATATCTAGGACAATGCCGAGAAGCCCTAATCCTTTAGACTGATCCTGAAGCTTTACAGCGAAGCGATAGGTGTAGCGCTCCTGACCTTGAATTACTTCCTTGCCCTCGAGTTGGGAAAACCCTTGCCGCTCTAGATCGGCTAGAACTTGAGGGATGTACTCCGGCCAGTGAGGATATTCTTGAGCCACCTCCTCCAGAGAAGTACCCAGCAGATCGCCAAACCAGGCGCGGTCAGTGGCATTTTGCAAAATTAGCACTCCCTGGGGATCCCTGGCCCACACCGCCAATGGCAGGGCATCCAACAAGGTGCGCAGTTGGGCCTCCCGCAGCCGCAGGTTTTCTTCCAACTGTTTCTTCTCGGTAATGTCTCGGCCCACCCCGCGGATGAACTGCAAGCGGCCCCGCCGGTCAAAAATGCCTTGGTTGATCCACTCAAACCACCGCACCTGCCCCGCTGCATCCGATACCCTGCCAACTCGGGTGAAGGTAGGCTGCTGAGGGGTGAGCTGGGCTATCTTTTGCCGCACCTGCTCTTGCTCTTCTGCCGGCAGCACGTCAATCCAGCGCTTGCCTCGCCAATTGCCTAAGAGTTTTTGGCAAGCTCCGTTACATTCCACCACCGTCGTATCTGCACGCGCCAGCATGATGACATCGGGAAAACCCACCTGATCCCGCTGCAGCCAGCGCTTTTGCCAGTACATCACCACGGCCAGTGAGGATCCCCAAAGGAGCAGCCAAAGCCATCCGGGCAGAGTGTTTCGGTCGAGTAAGGTGTTTAGGTTGACTAGATCCCAGCAGGCGCTCATGAAGGTTGTCGATTAAGTTAAGTTTAGAGAGTGTCGAGGAGTACGCTGCTTTTCGGTAGCATTTCTAACCCAGGATCAAGCACTGTGACAACAATTCCCCATCTCCCCGAAAACTCCCCGAAAAGGAGAGCAAAGTTTGAGTCTACTGGAACGGTGGGGCAGTATCCTCGAAAAGGGGGCTTTCAGGGTGAAGAGTTGTTTCTTAGGTTTCCTAAGTGTTCGGATAGATAGTTCTGAATCCAGCGCACCAGCCGCTGAGAGAGCACGAAAGCTTCTGGTTCGTCCCCTTTGATGCCGACTTGGCTGCTAAAGCAGGCGATGACCTCCTCGTTCAGCTCCGGTTTAGAAGGATCGCTGTGAAACTGCAGCCGCACTTGGCTTTGGACCTGAAAACTCTCTTGAGCTTGGTTATCCAAAACTTCCTGACCCACTCGATGCAGCCGCACTCCTTGCAACTGAGCCAAGGGATAAGAAAACACCTGCTGCCGCCAAAAGCCCCAAGGGCCACCCAGCCGGGTCAAGGTCACCCGTTGGCTTTGGCAATCTAGATTCAGGATCTGCCCCAACCCCCAAGGGATCCCAATCCACAAGCCCATCCCCACAGCCACCAAACCCAACAGCGGCGAACGAGCCCACAGTTGGGATCCCACAATCAGCAGCACCAAGCCTGCTGCCGCCCGCCAAGCCAGTTGCTGGGAAGTGAACCGTTGTAGGGCAATGCGCAGCCGTTTGGGATTGCGCTCCAGAACCTGCGGATAAACCAATGCCATGAAATGGGATCCCACTGTTGAGACTAGTTTAACAGGGCTGCTCTTCCCTAGGTGCTGAAGGTGTCTTATCCGTACATTGCGTTGGTGAAAAACTACAACTCCGGCTCGGCAAAAAACTCTGATAAATCCAGCGCAAATCCAGGGATCACCTCTCCACCTTCCAGGATGTCGCCGGGTTTCTTCAATGCTTCAGGCTCAGGCCGGCGATAGACCAGAACGTATTTCTCTTCAGGATGAATGATCCAGACCAGCCGGGATCCATTCTCGAAATACTCAACAACCTTGTCGTGGATCTCTCCAATGGTGTTGGCATCCGAGAGAACCTCTACAGCCAAGTCTGGGGATCCCTCAATATAACCCCTTGGGATCCCGCCCAGAGATTGCAGTCGTTCTTTGGAAAAGAAAGAACAATCTGGAGAACGGCGATTGCCGGATTTCATTTTGAAGGAAGTATCGGAATCGAAGGTAAATCCAATCCTTTGACTGCGAACGTAGGAGCCCAGAATGATGTGAATCAAACTTACGTAGTACCCATGCTTTGCGCCTGCCGAGCCCACAGTAACCAGTTCTCCATTCACAACCTCATAGCGATTGCCATCCTCCGGTAAAGCCATAAACTCTTCGTCAGTCCAAATTTTTCGAGAAGCTGCCGGAGAACTATCAGCAGGTGCCTCGGCCAATTTTTCTCTTTCCAAAACCTCGACCATCATGACCTCCGCAATGAAAAACGGCTAAGGGAGCCGGTCTGGGGTCAACACATCCTGAAGAGCGATCTGCAGGCCCGGTAAGAAGTCAGCAAGCTGCCCTGAGGGATCCCCTTATTTAGGATCCACCAGGGATCCCATGAACAACACGGTTTGGGCCGCTGGGTTGCCGCCGGATCTGGAGGCCACAATGGCAAACCAGAAGGGCCGATCTGCCACAAATTGAAAGGGCTCTTGCCGGTCGACAGCAGTCCGGGAGACAATCACCCCAGTAGCGGCTGCCGCCTCGGATCCCTCTTCGTTCACTTCAATTGCTGCTTTGTGCAGGACTTTGCTGATCCGCGCTGGCTCTGGGGTCATCTGGCTGAAGTCGGCTCGGTTGGAAAAGGCAACTCCCAGGCCCAACTGCTGCAGAACGGAAGTGAGATCCGTTTCATAAGCCAATTCAAATCTCGGGATCCGCACCGAACCTGCACGGGGGCGCAGGGATCCCGTCCATTCTTGCCAAGTTTCCGGGCTCAGCTCTGCCCGCAGCGATTCCAGCTTCACTCCCTTCTTGGGCAGCAGGATCAGCATTTCCAGTTCTCCTTCCCCGTAGGGCAGGCTCACCACCTGCAACTGCTCGGTTTCCAGGTAGTCGTAACGACCTGATTGAACCATCATGGGTACTCGGACGCGGCGGCCATCCAACCGAGTAAAGGGCTGAGTTTGGGTGCGCTCCGGATCGAAGGGCTGAGTCCACTCGCCTTTGAAGTAGATGGCATTGAGCAAAACCATCAAATCCTCGCGGCTGAGGCGATCCACAATGCGGTTGATCTTGCCCTGGGTGCGCTCGGCCACCCAGCCGTTGATCTGGTTCACCGTTTGCCGGGATCCCAAATTCACCCGATTCACCACCGCTTGGTAGTAGGTGGCCAAAGCCTGCAAAAACTGGGGCTGTAAGGTGAGGGTTTGATCCACCCAGAGGCCGTTGGCCATTTGCACCTGGACTGGCCCTCCTGCCGGGGATCCCTCCGCCAGCCAGTGCACCATCTGGGCATTGGTCCAGTTCAACTCATTCAAGGAAAGGTCTTGTACCTCCAGCACCTCGGCCATTGCCGTTTGGGTCTCCCCAGAGGCGCCGTTGTAGAGCATGCTCAGGGCCAGGCGGATGCTCAAGGGGGAGAAAAAGAGGTTCTCTTGGGGCTGCTGACGGAGCAGGTGATCAAACAGTTTCAGCGCAAAGCGGCTTTGGGCTTGTTGGGCCACGGTCTTTTCCCCATACCCTTCCCCATAGGTCACCGTTGGCTCAAAGGGAATCCGCACCGGGGTTTCCTGTGAACGGGATCCCATCCCGTGAGTGGGCCAGAGGCCCAGGAGCCCCAGGCCAAGCAGAGCCAGAAGCGGGATCCGGCTCACCAAGGATCTATTGAATCTATTGAAATTGAAATTGAAAGGGTCTTTCATACGGCTCTCCTGGCAGGGTGGGGAACGATAAAGTCTATGGCTATGCTATCGGGTCGGTTGTGGGCTGCCCTTGCCCAGAGCCGCCATTCCGGCTGCGCTCAAGGGGGAAAAGCACAGGCCGCTTCCGGCAAGCAAGAATTGGCAAGGCTCTCCCAGGGGGGAACTTCCTGCATCTGGCTGGTCAAGTCGCAGCAGCAGCGTCTGGCGCGATAGGATGAAGCCTGCACAGGAGAGTGCCACATGGTTCTGTTCACGATACACGTTCCAAAAGGGTGCAGAGTCGCCTTGGGCCTGGCTCTACTGCTCCTGGGATCCGGCTTGGGATGTACTGCTGCCACGGAGAGATCTCCCGCCTCACAAACTCAGGTAACCGAAGCCATCTCTCCATCCCCCCCAGCCATAGGGCAGCCCCAGCAACTGCCGGTTGAAGCCGAAGTCACCCTTGCCGGCCAACGCTTTGAGCTAGAGGTGGCCCGCACCCCTGAGCAACAGCGCTTGGGCCTGATGTTTCGCACCGATTTGCCGCCGGATCGGGGCATGTGGTTTCCCTTTGATCCGCCCCAGCCAGCTTCTTTTTGGATGTTCAACACCCTGATCAACCTGGACATCATTTTCCTTCACCAAGGCAAGGTGGTGTACATTGCCGCCGATGTGCCCGGCTGCCCCGCCCAACCCTGCCCCACCTATGGGCCGCCTCCTTCCCAGTTGGTGGACGGTGTGCTGGAGTTCCGCGGCGGGACGGCTGCTGCTTTGGGTTTGGCCGTTGGAGATCCGGTCGAGATCCGAGAGCTTCAGCCCGCAGCCCCTTGATTTCTACCTCCCCTCTCCCTGAGGGAGAGGGGCCGGGGGTGAGGGAAGACAGGCTCGCAGATGATCTTTTGAAGAATCTTTGCGATGATTTTTGAGGGTTGCTAACTAAGCCTACAGAAGAGGCGACGACAAGCCCAAAAGCAGTTTGGCCACCGCAAGCGAGTCTATGGATGTCAGCAGCGTAAGTCATTGGATAGGGGTGGGGGCTGTCGCCCTAGCCTCCATCCTTTGGGCTGAGATCGTGCGGGATGTGCGCCATTGGCTGGCCCACCGGTGGCCCTGGCTGATGCCCAAACACATCCTGCACCACCGCCTGTTCCGCCCCGACCTTAGCGTGGTGGATGCACAGCTGTACCGAGAATCCCAGTGGCACCACGACGTTCCCGAAGCGGCGACGATGATCCTGGCCGGGATCCCTTGGGTGGTGGTGTTGGGCTGGGGATCCTGGCTGTACGGCCTGGCGGCAGCGTTGGGGGTGGTCTACTCGGCCAGTTTCTGGGTGGCTGGTATGCTGCGGGGTTGGGGGCTGGCCCTGCAGACGGATATCACCCACCAGCCGGGGCCTTTCCCCGTTCCTCCCAGCCAATGGCATGTCAACCGCGCCTACCACTGGCGGCACCACTTCGACGATACCAACGCCTATTTTTGCGGCACCCTGACTCTCGTAGATCGGCTCATGGGCACCAGTCTCTCCTTGAAAGGCAAGCGAGTAGCCGTCACCGGCGCCTCCGGCACCCTGGGCCGGGCCTTGCTCAAGCATTTTCACCAGCAGGGGGCCAAAGTCATCGCCCTCAGCTCCCATTCGGATTCGGTTCACATCGAAGTGGACGGCCAGATCCAGCCGGTGGAGACCGTTCGCTGGCAGGTGGGGCAAGAGGGATCCCTGGCTGAGCTGCTGGAGCGGGTGGATATCTTGGTGCTCAACCACGGCCTGAACGTCCACAGGCAACGGGATCCCGAGTCTGTCCGCCAGTCCTATGCCGTCAATACCTTCTCCAGTTGGCGCCTGATGGAGCTATTCTTCCAAACGGTTCGCAGCAACCCTGAGATGGCCACCAAAGAGGTGTGGGTGAACACCTCAGAGGCTGAGGCTAGCCCTGCTTTCAGTCCCCTCTACGAGCTCTCCAAGCGGGCCCTAGGCGATCTGGTTACTCTGCGCCGCCTCGATGCTCCCTGCACAGTGCGCAAGCTCATCCTCGGCCCCTTCAAGAGCCAGCTCAATCCCATTGGGGTTATGTCGGGAGATTGGGTGGCCGCTCAGATCTTGGCCCAGGCCAAACGAGACTGCCGCAACATCATCGTCACCATCAACCCCCTGACCTACTTGCTTTTCCCGCTCAAAGAGCTGGCTGTGAGCACTTATTTCCGCTTGTTTAGCCGTCGGTCTCCCCAGCCAGGGATCCCTGCCCCCAACCCAGATGCTGCAGGTGGGGCCGAGTCCGGTGATTTGCCTTTGGTTTAGTTAAAAGGAACTAGATCCCAACCCGTTCCATAGCTCTATGGCATTGGGCGCAAAAGTGGAGTAAGACAAGAGCAGGTTCCTTGGCGTGCCAATGGGAACTTTTGGGGAGCGAGAGTGCCCTCCTTGGGTTTGCAGAAATACAGCAGTTCGATCCCTGATGAGCGTTGGGTGTGAGGAGTAGGAGTGAGCGTGAACATGGTGCGACAGTGGGTGAGCGCAGTACTCTGCGTGGTGGGTGGATCGTTGATGTCGGGGCTTTTGTCCGGCTGTGCCATCCCGATGCCTTCGGCATCTGCGGGAGTTTCTGAAGTCCAAGTGCGCTTGGTGCATGTGGCCCCCAATGCCCCTCGGATCGACTTGGAAGTGGGAGGGGTGAGAGCTGCTCGGGGCATAGCCTATGGCTCGGTGAGCGAGTACGTGCGCATACCGGCGGGCGAGTACGACATTGTTTTGTTTTCAACGCCTGAGAACCCTGGCCAGCCTGCGAGTTCTTTGGTTGCGGCCAGAACCGTAGCCAATCTCAGGGGCGGGGGAGTGTTCTCGGTGGTGGCCGCCAATGAGCCGAATCGCATGACAGCCCTGGTCTTAGAGGACAACATCCATCCGCCGTTTGATCAGGCCCTGGTGCGGTTTGTCCACGCTGCTCCCGATGCGCCGGCCCTGCAATGGCAAGGAGAGCAAGGGCGGGTACTGCTGCCCCAGTTGGCGTTTGGACAGGTGTCCACCTTTCAAGCCATGCGCCCCGGCTTTACCCAAATTCAAGTGGCCATAGCCCCTTCAGCCCCTGGGCCAGGTGTGCAGTCGGCTCCCAGCCGGAGCATTCCCTTGCAACGGTTTGACCTGCAGTTGGAGGCGGGGAAAGTCTATACCCTCTATGTAGCGGGATTGTTGCGCAGCAATCCGGCCTTAAGCCTGGTGCTGGCAGAGGAAACTCGAGCTCGCAGGCTCCTATAGCCAAGGTGTTTCGGTCTCTCTTCTCCTTACACTGAGTTAAGGAATACCTCAGGGTGGGGGCAGATAGGGAATATGCTCTGTGGTGGAGCAGGCCAATGCCGTTGGCGTTCTCCGCTGCCAATATGATCTTACAAGGATCTCAGAATCCTAACATGCGGTGCGAAGCACTAGGGGATGCAGCCTGTGGATGCTTTGTTTCAAGTTGTGGTGCTGAATCAAACCCCAGATCCAGAACGGGTCATCTACCAGGCAATGCACCAGGATTACAGCCCTGATTTTGTCACCTCAGAAAGCCGGATCCCGGAAAAGTATGGAGAGGCCGTGGTGCGGCATTTGCTGGAGGGCAACCGTGGCCACTATGGGCCTCTAGAGCATCCTCAGATCACCTTTGGGGTGGGCTATTTTCCCCACGCCGTCATGCAACAGGCCCGTACTCATCGGGTGGGAATTTCTTTTGATGTTCAATCCTTCCGATATACAGGCCAGCAAATTGCCGATTTGGGCAAAAAGCTCTTGTTCGCGTCAGCGGTGCGGAGCACAACCGAGACTGCTGCTCCTGTTGGCGAGACCGGCTACGGTTGCGTCAGCGATCGCGTCAGCGGGCCGGAGGCCTATCGCGACAGCGGTGCGGAGCACATTGCGGAGCACAGTGGCGGGACGGAGTCCTCCTTGTCTTTGCAAGAGCTGGAAACTTTGTTTTACGTTCCTGCCAGCGTCAAGGAGGGCAAGGCCAAAACCCGCCAAGGCTTTAGGCCCATCTCCCCCGAAGCTTTGGATATCATTCTTGCGCAATATCGCAGCCAGGCCATTGCTTATTATCGCCTGGTAGAAGAGTGCGGATTGCCCTATGAAGATGCTCGCAACATCATTGGCTACGGGATCCGACAACACTTCGTGGTCTCTTTCAATTGCCGTAGTCTAATGCATTTTTTGGATTTACGAGCCAAAGAAGATGCTCAACGAGAAATTCAACATCTGTGTGAACTGATTTGGCCCCACTTTGAAGCGTGGTGTCCCCACGTGGCGGCCTGGTATCGTAAGCATCGCTGGGGAAAGGCTCGATTATCCCCCTAAACTTAGTTTAGATAGATATGCTCTGCTAACCCCTTCTGCGGCTAATCCTGTTTTTGATCTTTTGTTGGGTTACGGGTATGGATCCCGAAGCTTATGAGCAAATGGCAGGCTTGGAAGACCGGCATTGGTGGTTTTTGGGTCGCCGTCACATTCTGAGTCGGGTTATTGGATCCCTGTCGCTTCCCCCCTCTGCTTATATTTTGGAAGCTGGCTGTGGTAGCGGCGGCAACCTGGAGATGTTGTCCAGATTTGGCAAAGTTTGGGCTATGGAAAAGAGTGAAATTGCACTGCCGCTGGCCCAAGCTCGCGGTATTGGGATCGTGGCAGAGGGGGAGTTGCCAAACCGGATCCCCTTTGGTTCTCAACGATTTGATTTGATTGCTTTGCTGGATGTGCTGGAGCATCTGGAGAATGACAAAGAAGCTCTCCTAGCCCTCAGTCAAAGGTTAACCCCATCTGGCTACTTAGTTGTAACTGTTCCGGCTTATCCGTGGCTGTGGAGTTTACATGATGAGCTTAATCATCACAAGAGACGATATACCCGCGGGCAACTTTTGTCGTTGCTTAAAAGCTCAGGTCTAGAAGTTTATACCCTTGTTTTCTTCAACAGTTTTCTTTTCCCAATCATTTCAGGGATCCGCATAATGCAGAAAGTGCTTCGCCTGAGGGAAAGCCAAGATCTGAAAATGCCGCCGCTTTGGCTCAATCGACTGCTGACGGGTATTTTTGCTGCAGAAGCCTATCTGATACCTAGGTTTTCCCTGCCCTTTGGTGTGTCTCTGCTGGCAGTAGCCGGCCCAGCAAAGAGATCGTAGTATCCTGCCATCGTTGCTGTTCTCAGACTGCACTTTGATCGTTGCTTAATCTCTCATGTTTTGACGTTGAATGCCTGCAACTCTGGTAGTTTCTGCTGCAGTTTTTTTCGACATTGCTTAGCTTGCTCAACACGAATTTTTATAGTCATTTTAGGCTGGGGTGAGATGCCCGGACTACTGAGGAAGGCGTTCTGGCCCTGTGCATTATTGCTCCGCAACGCTGACGCGAAGACGCGACGACGCGACCGACGTTTTAGGTGTGGGCCCAGTGTCCTAGTTTGAATCAAAATGATCCTATCTCTGCACAATAGGAATCCCAATCGCTTAAAGAACTTCTTTTGTGTCTGCAGCATAAATCCCTTTGAAGCCGGGAAAGGCTGCAAGTTGATTATCTGGCGAGGGCTACCCATTCAAGTTTTGGCCAACACTGATCTCGTCCAATATCTTCAGATGCGCAATCTTTTCTGTAAGATTGTCAACAGTCTTGATGCCGAAGGAGATAACCCTTGGCCGAACGCGGCTATAAAACTCGTCTGGATCTGCATCGTTTGTGGGTGCCCTTGGCCTGTTTCGGGGATGGCCTTTGTATTTGGTTGGCCTTTGGGGCGGGCTACTGGCTGCGCAGCTTGCGTCCTCATCAGCTCTTGCCTTGGGATGTCTACGCGGCCTTGGGATTGTTGACCGCCCTCAGTTATTGGGGCATTCAGGCGGGCTTAGGCGGATACGGTGAGTCGAAGCGCTTGTCTCGCTTTGAAGAATGGGCCAGTTTGCTGGTGGGGTTGGGATTGACGTTTGGTTTGGTGCTGGCAGGGGCCTTTTTCGTTCGCTCGGTCTCTTTGTCGCGGCTGGTGGTGGGCTACGCCGGCTTGTTGGCTCTGCTGAGTTTGACTTTGGTACGGGTGGGGTTGCGGCTGGGCATGGGCTGGTTGTGCTCTAGGGGCTACGGTCGGCGGCAGGTCATCTGGGTGGGATCCTGGTCGGTGTTGGCGGAAGTGTTGGAGCGATTGCAGCGATCCCCGCAGTTGGGCTTCCAGGTAGTCGCCTGGGCAGGCGTAGAGCAAGGCTCTTTTGAGGAAGATCCCCCATCTCAAAATGGGGATCCCTGTCAAGATTCATATCCAGTACTAAACACCGCCCGCCCTACCTCTGACGGGGTTAAGTCTGCCGCCAGGACTCTGTCCGGCTCATCCCGAGGAACCCTCTCCTGCTTGTGCAGTCAGCTTGAGCCTTCCTGGTCGGCTCTCGAGCGGCTGGATCTGGCCCATTTGATCGCCTATCTGCAAGCTCACCCAGAAGTGCAAGAGGTGTGGTTTGGGCAACCGGAGCTGGCAACTGCTCCTCTATTGCTCAGTTTGCAAGCGTTGTCGGTGCAGGTGCGCTTGGTGCCGGATATCTTAAGTTTTTTAACGGTGAACTTCAGCCTGCAGTCTCTCGACGGGATCCCGCTGCTAACTCTGCGTCAGCCCCCTTTGCGCTACGCCCACAACCGTCGCATCAAACGGGCCATCGACATTCTCGGCGCCTCTCTAGGGCTTGTGCTGCTGAGCCCCCTGTTGTTGGTGATTGCCCTGTTGGTAGCCTGCACTAGCCCTGGCCCCATCTTGTACTGGCAGGAGCGGGTGAGCTTGGATGGCCGCCGCTTTTGGATTGCCAAGTTCCGCACCATGCGAGTGGATGCTGAGGCAGCCGGCCAGCCGGGCTGGACGCGCCCCGGGGATCCGCGCCGAACCAAGATAGGAGCCTTTTTGCGCCGCACCAACCTGGACGAGCTGCCCCAACTGTGGAACGTCCTGAAAGGGGAAATGAGCCTAGTGGGCCCCCGCCCAGAGCGGCCCTACTTTGTCGAGCAGTTTAGCCAGGAGATCCCCAAGTATCCGGATCGGCATTTGGTAAAAAGTGGCCTCACCGGCTGGGCCCAGATCCACGGCCTGCGGGGAGATACCAGCATTGCCCGCCGCACCCAGTATGATCTCTACTATGTGCAAAACTGGTCGCTGTGGCTGGATCTGCGCATCCTGGCCATTACCCTTTGGCAAGGGATCCGCGGACGGCTGACCGGATATTAGGGGTTGCTTATGCCATCCTCGCCCACGCCCCAAGAACTCCTTTACGAGGGCAAAGCCAAACGGGTCTACCGCACCGCCGATCCCCAGGTTTACCTCTGCCAATACAAAGACGACGCCACGGCTTTTAATGCCCAAAAGCGGGGATCCATCCCCGGCAAAGGAGAAGTCAACTGCACCGTCTCTAGCCGGGTGTTTGCCTACCTGGCGCAGCAGGGTATTCGCAACCACTTCTTGAGCCAGACCGGCCCCCGTGAGATGCAGGTGCGCGCCCTACAGATCCTGCCTTTGGAAGTGGTGGTGCGCAACCGCACTGCCGGCAGCCTCTGCCAGCGCTTAGGCCTGGAGCAGGGCCTGCCCATCGAGCCACCCCTGGTGGAGTTCTACTACAAAAACGACGCCTTGGGAGATCCCCTGGTCACTCCCGACCACATCCGCCTGTTGCACCTGGCCACGCCGGAGCAGGTGGAGAAACTGGGATCCCTGGCTTTGGCAGTCAACACTCACCTTGGCAACTTCTGGCGGCGCTGCCGGCTGGAGCTGGTGGACTTTAAGCTGGAGTTTGGCCTGGACGAGGAAGGGCAGATTTGGCTGGCGGACGAGATCAGCCCCGACACCTGCCGCCTGTGGGATCTCCAAGGGACTGAGCCGCGGGTGCTGGATAAAGACCTTTTTCGCTTTGATCTCGGCGATCCGGCAGCCGGCTACCAAGAGGTGCTGCAGCGAGTGCTCCAGGCTACTGATCCCAATCTCCCCTCTCCTGCAGCGCGGGAGAGGGGCAGGGGGTGAGGGTGCCATGACTTCTCCCCGCCCCCCCGGCCCTGACGAGCGCTTCCGCCGCCAACTGGCCGACCTGCTGAACACCTGGGTGGAGCAGGGGTTGATCGAACCTGCCCAACGGGATCGCCTGCGGGAGTATTACCAACTGGAGAGTTTGCAACGCTCAGCCGGCGGGCGATTTGCCCTGGTGCTGCTGCTGTTTGGCGCAGTTCTGGTGGGCCTAGGGGTGATCTCCTTTGTGGCGGCCAACTGGGCTGCCATTCCCCGCTGGGCAAGAGCCTGGGGGTGCTTGGCCCTCATGGTAGGGCTGCAGGTGGCTGGCTTCCAGGTTTGGCAGCAGGGATCCCGACGGCTGGGCAGCGCCCTGCTGATAGCCGGTGAACTGACCCTGGGAGCCTGTATTGGCCTGATGGCCCAGTGGGTTCAGCTTGGGGGATCTGCGGCAGGCTTGTTTTGGGCCTGGGGGATGGGCAGTTTGGCCATGGCCTACGGCTTGCGTCACAGCCCCAGCGGTGTACTGGCCTGCGTTCTGCTGGGCTCGGAGATGGTAGCCGACTTCGTGGATTGGGGGACTGTCAACTTCCTGATACATTTACGCTGAACACTGCTGAACATCACTGTTCAACTATGCAGCGATAGCATTCTGTTTGTTTCCAACCAGAATGGCGGTATCCCGCAAAGCTTTGAGTAGAATACCCAAAGCGCAGTTTCCGTGTCGTCTTACTACCAATTTTCTGCTTTGCTTTGGCTACCATGTTGGCAGACTCGAAAGTAAACAGAAAGATCAACTGGTAGTAATCCGTACTGAGCATATTATACATTATTTTCAGTATAGTTGAGCTTATTATTGACTAGAGTCATCCTCTATCCTTGGTTGACCCTGGGCCTGCTGGTTCCTCTGGCCTATTGGTGTTGCTCTCGCTGGGTTTTTGCCCTGGCCGTGGTGAACTTTGGCCTGGCGTTGCAAGGGTTAGCCGAGCGTTTGGGCAGCTCTTTCCAAGGTTTAACCCTTTTGCATCTGCTTGGTGTTGCAGTTGTGTGGGGGTTGGGTCTGTGGCACCAACGCCATAAGCCTTGGCTAAGCCGGGTTTTAACTGAAGGAAGGGATCCAGAGCTTCCCGGCGAGCTGGAGCAAGGCTTGGATTTGGCCCCGACAGCCCAGAACTTGGCTCTGCTGGGGTTGGGTGTCCTGCTCTATGTCTGGAGCTTTGTCGGGACGTGGGTCGATCTTTCCGAGGATCCCCTCTGGAACGTTGGGGATCCCTGGGCGAGCTTGTCGGCAGTGGGGTTGCTGCTGCTGGCGGGCTGGGGCTGGTGGCAGGGTTGGCAGGAGAAGAGATCCCAGCCCGTTTCGTCTTGGCTGAAGGATGCTGCTGTTCTGATTTCTCTGGTTGCCTTGGCGCTTTTGCTGGGGATCGGCAGCGCTGTGCCTTTGAACGTGACGGCAGGAGCAGCCTTGGTCCTCTTTGCCCCCTGGATAGTGACCTTGCTGTTGCTGGGGCTGTCAGCAGTGCTCTGCTGGGAAGGGCTACAGCAAGGGCGGCGGGGGCGCTTCTGGCAGGGACTGTTGGGGCTAACCCTGGTGGTGCTGACCCGCTTTTTCGAGTACCCAACCGGCCTGTTGGCCAAGTCGGCGGTGTTGGTGGCCTGTGGGATCGGGGTGATCTGGATTGGGCTGAAGTTTGAGCGGCGCATCTTCTCCAGATCCTAAGTTTTCTTTCCCTTCTGGGAAGCCAAGTCCGCTTGGTTTAATTTGGTTTAACTAAGCGCACCTTAAGGCAAAGACCTAAATTAAGCTTAATTAAATTTCACAAGGTTTGAGGAACCTGCTCGTATTCCGGAAAGTCTTTGCTACCAGATTATTTTTCCTCTCCGTCGGCTTTAGCTGTAACTGAGGAAGAACGGGCATCTCTATACTTTTAAGGTTTGGAGAACACAGATGAAAGCAGGGCTTCACTTGGGCATTTTGGCTCTACTACTCACACCGTTTTGGGAGAGTGGTTTTCTTTCGGGTGTTGCCTTGGCTGAAGATCATCTTTTAGTGGCTCAGGCCCCGGAGCCAGCTAGGCAGCCTATGCCTTCTGTGCCTAGATCGATACCCTCCCCAGTTCCCATAGCTCCGGCAGAATCCTCAGCTGACCCTAGCTGAAGTTCTCAAAGCCTACTCAGAAAAAGTAGGAAAGCCTAACGGCGGGCCTGGGCAAAAATGGCCTGCAAAATCTCGTCGGCCCCCTGTTGTTTTAGCTTTTCTGCAAGAGCCATCCCCACTGCCTCGGGATCGGCGGTGGATCCCGTCTGAGTATCGCGGATGAGCCGCCGGCCATCCAGGTCGGCCACCATACCGGTTAGGTGCAGCGCCTCCCCTCGGACTTGGCTGTGAACGCCAATGGGCACTTGACACCCTCCCTCCAAAGCCCGCAGGAAAGCTCGCTCTGCCAAGCAGCGGGCTGTGGCCTCCGCATCGGCCAAGGGTCGGATAAGCTCCAGAATCCGCTCATCTCCCTGCCGACACTCGATTCCCAGGGATCCCTGCCCAACCGCGTACAGAGACACGCTGGGATCCAACACCTCGTGGATCCGGTCGGCTTTGCCCAGACGCTTCAAGCCGGCCACCGCCAAAATCAGGCCATCGTACTCTCCCCGCTCCAGCTTAGCCAGGCGGGTGTTGAGGTTGCCCCGCACATCCTTAAAGTGCAAGTGGGGAAAGGCATGGCGCAGTTGGGCCAGCCGCCGCAGCGAGGAGGTGCCAATCACTGTTCCTTCGGGCAGGGTGGCCAGTCGGTAATCCCGGAACTTTTCCCCCACCACCAAAGCATCCAGGGGATCCTCCCGCCGCGTGATTGCCCCCAACACCAAGCCCTCCGGCAGGCGAGTGGGCAAGTCTTTAAGGCTGTGTACCGCCAAGTCGCTGCTGCCGTTGAGCAGGCTAACCTCCAATTCCTTGGTAAAAAGACCTTTGTCTCCAATTTTGGCCAGTGCCACATCCAGGATGATGTCTCCCTGGGTGGAGAGAGTGTTGAGCTCCAGGGGTAATCCCGGATGGTGTTCTTGCAACTGACCCATCACCCACTGGGTCTGCACCAAAGCCAACTCGCTTTTTCGAGAGGCGATCCGCACCGGCTTGGTGATCCCAGCAGAGGGCTTGGAAGGGGTCGAGGCCCGTTCGCTCATGGCTGCCGCAAAAAAGAACACTGTCTCTCACGCTAGCCGAATCTGTGCCAGGGCAAGGCGGCGGCCTTTAAGATCCTTAACCAAAATTGCAGTTTCCCGAAATCAAGACTTTACCGCAGGGATCCCAGCCGGTAGGATAAGTAGATGGATTCTCCGGCTCGGCGGGGGAGGATCCGGTCTGTCAAGCTCCTCTTCCCCAACCCCAGAGCTTTTGAGGGGAGCTTTCTACAATGGGCACAAGCCCCTGGTTTGGTTGGTCGTCTGCCTGGATGAGTCTTATGGAAGAAAACAACGTCAGCAACGGCACTCAATTACTGCTCAAACGCAACATTCCCGTTAAGGTGGTGGTCACACCCCTTTGGAAAAAGGAAATGCAGGAGCAATTAGAGCGGCAGATCGAAGCCACCGATGCTCAAATGCAACAGCTGGAGTTTCAGGGCAAGCGGGCTATTGCCGAACTGGAGAAACAGAGCCCCAACCCCAACAGCCCCCAAGTGCTCCAACAGGTGGAAGCGGTGAAAAGCCGCGTGAACGAGCAGAAAATCCGCCTCTTGGATCAGAAAAACCAATTGTTGCAGCAGATCAACCAACTGAGCACCCTGGAGCTTAACCAAGAAGTGCTGCAGGGCAATGTGGAGAGCTTCTTCCGAGTCCAAAAAGGAGACAACCTGATCCAGAAAATGCAGGTCGAGATCCTTCTGGAAGATGGGGTGATCAAAGAGATTCGCGGTAACCCATAGGCTACTCACCCCCTTGCCGGAGAAGCGGCAGTCGGGATCCCCAATTTTTCTCGCCTGTAGGTTCTCGAGAACTCCGTTTCGCCAACACAATGGGTGACAATAGGTAACAACCTCTTAACAGCCTTTGGGTTAACGCTTGGACAGGCTGGTGAGGTTGGGTAGCGTTGTCGCCCGGGGGAGGATTCCCATGTCTGAGTTCGTCTGGTCAGAGCCAGAGCCTCTCGAGGATCTTCATCTTCCCGATTGGTTGCTCACCTCGGCCCAGCGCCGCCGTCTCAAGGCTCTGCTGGTTCTGGCCATGGTGTGGGGGTTGGTCAGCCTGATGCATGTGGTGCCGACGGCCCGTTGGATCACCGTTGGTTTGGCTACGTTCATGGTGATCCACATTAGCCGCTTATTTCGCCTGCAACCGGCGACCTCCCTGCCCCCTCTGAGACTTCCTCCTGCCGCTGCGACCCGCCGGGATGCCAGGTCAACAGATAACAGCGATGACCCTAACAACAATGACTCTGTCCTGCCAATGCAACGGGATGGGCAGAGCGGGCTTTCTGAGTTGGGCGGGCTGGCCTTGCCCCGTGTGGCCGTGTTGATCCCAGCCAAGAACGAGAGCGCAGTACTCCCGCGTCTGTTGCACAGCTTGACCCAGCTCCGTTACCCCACCAGCCATCTGGAGCTGTGGGCCATCGACGACAACAGCAGCGATGCCACCCCTGACGTTCTGCGGGAAGCCCAAAAGCGGATCCCCCATCTGCGGGTTTACCGGCGGCAGCCAGGACGAGGGGGGGGCAAGTCCGGCGCCCTCAACGAGGTACTGCCCCTGACTCAAGGGGAGATCATCCTGGTCTGCGATGCCGATGCTGTGGTGCCCTCGGATTTTCTTGCCCGCACTCTGCCCTTGTTTGTTCAAGTGGGAAGCCTGCGCAGCCGTTTCAGCAGACGGACGGTAGGCGCTGTCCAGGTGCGCAAGGCCCTGAGCAACCCCAAGGTCAACTTCTGGACTTTGGGGCAGGTGGCGGAAATGGCCTCTGATGCTTACTTCCAGCAGCAGCGCGTGGCCGTGAGGGGTATTGGCGAGCTACGTGGCAACGGCCAACTGGTGCGGCGAGATGTTTTGGAAAAGTGCGGCGGCTGGAACGAGGCCACCCTCACCGACGACTTGGATCTCACCTTTAAGCTGCACCTGGCGGGCGTAGATATCGCCTTTCTGCCAGAGCCGGCCATCGTCGAAGAAGGGGTCACCTCTTGGAAAAGTCTCTGGCACCAGCGCTGCCGCTGGGCGGAAGGGGGCTACCAGCGCTATCTCGACTACTGGCCAGGGATCCTCGGTCGCCGGATGGGGATGGCCAAAACGGTGGATCTCTGGGCCTTCTTTATTTCTCAGTACTTGCTGCCGATGGCCTTGGTTCCCGACACCCTCTGGGTGCTGTTGGCGGGCCACTCCTCGGTGCTGCTCCCCTTGAACGCTCTGGTGATGGGCTGCCTGACGGTGGCTTTTTACCGGGGGCTACGCCAGGTGGAGGGCTTGCGCGGACGGCGACTTTGGTGGCACACTGCCCTGGGCTTGGTCTACATGCTCCACTGGCTGCCGGTTATGATCGCCACAACCGCTCGCATGTGTGTACAGCCCAAGCGCCTAAGGTGGGTGAAAACTGTTCATCACGGCGCTTGAGGTCAGCAAGTTGGATCCAATCCTGCTATCCTAGTCAAGCACCTGCTCACGCCCCGCTCGACCATGGCCCGCCTCTACTACGACACCGACGCCAACCTGGAGCCTTTGGCCGATAAAACCGTTGCCATCATCGGCTATGGCAGCCAAGGCCACGCCCACGCCCTCAATTTGCGCGATAGCGGTGTCCAGGTCATCGTTGGCCTTTACCCTGGCAGCCCTTCCTGGCCCAAAGCCGAGCAAGACGGCTTAATGGTCAAAACGGTGGCGGATGCTGCCGCTGCCGCCGATTGGGTAATGGTTTTGCTGCCCGATGAAGTGCAAAAGGCCGTTTTCCAGAGCGAAATCCGTCCCCACCTGCAGCCGGGGAACGTGCTCCTCTTTGCCCACGGCTTCAACATTCACTTCGGGCAGATCCAGCCGCCGGCAGACGTGGATGTCATCATGGTTGCCCCCAAAGGCCCTGGGCACTTGGTGCGGCGCACCTACCAAGCGGGGGAAGGGGTGCCCTGCCTGTTTGCCGTCTATCAAGATGCTTCGGGAATAGCACGGGAGCGGGCCATGGCCTATGCCAAAGCCATCGGCGGCACGCGGGCCGGCATTTTGGAAACCACCTTCCGGGAAGAGACCGAAACCGACCTCTTTGGCGAGCAGGTGGTGCTCTGCGGTGGGCTGACGGCTCTGATCAAAGCGGGGTTTGAAACCTTGGTGGAAGCGGGCTACCAGCCAGAACTGGCCTACTTCGAGTGCCTGCACGAGGTGAAGCTGATCGTGGATCTCATCGTCGAGGGCGGCCTGGAAAAAATGCGCCAGAGCATCTCCAACACGGCAGAATACGGCGACTACACCCGTGGCCCCCGCATCATCACGGAGCAAACCCGCGCCGAGATGAAACGCATCCTCGCCGAGATTCAAAGCGGCCAATTTGCCCGTGAATTTGTCTTGGAAAATCAGGCCGGCAAGCCAGGGCTTACTGCGATGCGGCGCCGCGAGGCCGAACACCCCATTGAACAGGTGGGCAGGGAGCTGCGGGCCATGTTTAGCTGGCTAAAGAAATAGGTCGGATATCTGGAGCTGAGGGTAGACCATCTCTGTGCTGGATCTGAAGCTGCTGCGGGATCGCCCTGAACAAGTACGCCAAGCCCTGCAAAATCGCCGGGCCACAGTCGATCTGGACGGGATCCTGCAGTTGGATCGGGAGCGGCGGCAGTTGGAGGCCCGCAAGGGCTCCCTGCAGGCTGAAAGCAACAGCCTCGGCAAAAAAGTCGGCGAGATCCTCCGCCAGGGGGCGGATCCCCAAGGCCCCGAAGTGGCTGCCCTACGGCAGCGGGGGGTGGATCTCAAGGCCGAGATTGCCCAACTGGAGCAGCAGGAACGGGAGCTGGAAGAGGAGATTCGCGCTCGGCTGCTTACCCTGCCCAATTTGCCACTGCCCAGCGTGCCGGTTGGCCGAGATGAGGCCGACAATGTAGAGGTGCGCCGCTGGGGTGAGGAGCTAAAGCCGGCCCATCCTGTCCTTCCCCATGACGAGATTGCCGAAAAACTGGGGTTGCTGGAGATTGGCCGTGCGGTCAAAGTGGCCCAAAGCCGCTTTGTGGCTATGGTAGGGGCGGGCGCGGCCCTGGAACGGGCTTTGATTGCCATGATGCTGGAGCGCCACGTTGCAGCCGGCTACACCGAGGTGATCCCACCCTTTTTGGTCAACAGCGCCGCTTTGCAGGGGACGGGGCAGTTGCCCAAGTTTGCCGAAGACAGCTTTCGCTGTGCTGACGACGACCTGTGGCTGATCCCGACGGCGGAAGTTCCCCTCACCAACCTGTACCGGGATGAGGTAATCCCTGCGGAGTCCCTCCCTCTTTACTTCTGTGCTTACACCCCTTGTTTTCGCCGTGAGGCGGGCAGCTATGGCCGCGACACCAAGGGGCTGATCCGGTTGCACCAGTTTCAAAAAGTGGAGCTGGTCAAGGTCACTCGCCCAGATCAATCGGAAGCCGAACACGAGAAGCTGGTGCAGGATGCCGAGGCCATCTTACAGATGCTGGAGCTGCCCTACCGGGTGGTGGAGCTGTGTAGCGGCGATTTGGGCTTTGCGGCAGCCCGCTGCTTTGACTTGGAGGTGTGGTTCCCCTCCCAAAATCAATACCGCGAGATCTCCAGTTGCTCCAACTGCTGGGACTTTCAGGCCCGCCGTGCTAACCTGCGCTACAAAGAAGCCGGCCAGAAAGGCACCCAGTTTGTCCACACCCTGAACGGATCTGGCTTGGCGGTGGGGCGCTCTCTGGCTGCCCTGCTGGAAAATCACCAACAGCCGGATGGCTCGATTCGCATTCCCAAGGCGCTGCGTCCCTTTCTCAGCTCCCGGTTTCTCTCGGAAGACGGGATCCTCATTCCTGCTGTCTGAGCTCAAACTCAACCCAGTTTGATTGAGACTCGATTGAGACGCTCCTGCCCACCCGGCAGACGCCCTTATCTTTTCTGCAGTTTGGAAATGAATCAGCTTGACCTGCTCCTCGCTCTACAAGGATGAGGATCCCTGACGCCTCAGGGAGACGTCTCACATAGTCTCACATACAGGTAGTCTTCAAATCCATTTTCCTATTGGGCTATCCTTTCGCTTGGGATTTGCCCTTGATGCGATCCAACTCAGCTTGCAATTCGGCGATCTTCTGGCGCAAACGGGCCGCTTCTGAAAGTTCGATGGCCGTGCCTGCCTCGCCCTCGGCATTGCTAATGTCGTCGATGGTGATCTTGCGGGGACCGGCAGTTTGTCTGTCTTCTCCCTTGCGGTTGGCGTTGGCGGCGATGGCATCCATGTAAGCCCGCGCCTCTTCAGCGGTCATCGCCCCCCGCTCCACCAGCTCGTCCACCAAAGCTTGCGCCTGCTTGCGCAACTCCATCAGACGGATACCCGCTTTGCTGGCCACCTTGGCAGCATTATCCGCCGCCACAGCCGCCAAACCCATGCCGAAGTAAAAGGCTTTTTGAGCCCAGTTGGCGAGGGGATTGTCTGTTTCGGACTCGGACATAGTGTAATGCGCTGCTAGGGCAAGGAGGAGAGAACCCAGCAGAGAGAAGTAGGGCTGCAAAGGGCGACCCGGGTTGACGCGCCTGCTCAGAGCATCCCGTGGTGCTGCTATCTTCCGATCCTGACACGGTTTGGGCGTCGGAGCTGCACGGACCCAGGTCTTTCAGTAGCCTAGCATTTTTCCGTTCTGCCCTGCTCGGCTTTCTTGGGCAACAGATGGATTGCTCAGGGGGCTAGGGAGTTTCAGGCGGCTCCAGATAAACAGGGATCCGTTCCACAGCCGTATCGTTGCGCTGCACTTCCTGTTCCTGAACTTGAGGAAGGGTTACCGGCAAGGTCACTGGCTGGGCAACAAAACAACTGGCCACCGGCAGGGCTTGCTCCAGTTCGTCCAGAGGGCGGGGGATCACCGCCACCGCGTGCAGTTCCCCAATGCGCTCTGCTTCGTACATGCCGGCATCGATGGCAATGGCCACGTTGGCTACCGTACCGCGGATAATGGCCGTACATAGGCCATCCCCGATGGTTTCATAGGCCGCCAGTTGGACATCCGCCGTTTTGAGCATGACATCGGCAGCCCCCACCATCGCCGGGAAGCCGCGAGTTTCCAGCAGGCCCACGGCCAAGTTGCTGAGGCGGCTATAGCCGCGGTTTTGCGCCAGTTGAGACAGCTTGCTGCTGATCGGCAGTACCACTTCCAAGTTGGGCAGGGGGCGCGGGATCACCAAACTGGAGATCTCCTCTTGGTCAAACTGGCGGGCCAGCTCAATGCCCTCCTCAATGGCAATGCGCACATCGGCAATTCCCCCCCGCACAATGGCTGTGCAGTAGCCCCCCGAGGTTTTCTCAAAGCCGATCAGCGTCACGCCTGCCGACTTGGTCATGGCGTCAGCAATGCGCACAATGACCGGAAAGCTGCGCGTCTGAATCAGGCCCAGAGAGGTTGACATTGGCATCCTAACCACTCATGCCAGTTTAGCCATCAGAGCCGGCCATCCCCAGAGGAGAGCACCTGTCGATAGGGATAAATCTTGCCCAAGAGGCGATCCAATTCCGAATGGCCAGGGATCCCGTTGAGGTTGCGCGTTTTGGTCCTTGGGGAACCGGACTTTTCTTGGGTTTGCTCGGCAGCTTCCTGCCAGCGGCGGGTTTGCTTTTCAACATTGGCCACCGGAGAACTGGGCGGGGGGGCTGACTCAGGCAGCGTCTTTTGAGCCCCTTCCACTTCCGCCGGCGAGGGTTCTGCCGGGGTGAGCTTGCTGCCGTCCGCCTCCTGGAGATCGAAACCATAGGTGGGATCCCCGAGCAGCGAGCCGGGGGGAATAACCGCTTGGCTGAGCACCGAACAATTCAGCACCGTGGTTTCCGAGCCGATGCAGGCATTTTTGCCGATGGTGCCCTGCCCGATCACCAGCACCCCCATTCCCAAGGTTGCGCCCGCCTCCACGATGAGGGATCCCCCACAGGCGTGCAGGACGGATCCCATGCCAATACACACGCCGCGCTCGATGTAGATCCGACAGCCGGGGTTAGCCCGCAGCAGCACCCCTGCCCCAATCCCCACCCCAGCTTCCACCTGCACCTCACCACTGACAAAATAGCGAGTTTCGCCGTTTTGGCCGAGCAAGGTGCGGAGCGTCATGGAGTTGGGCAAAGTAGAGGCCAACAGGGTGCTCCTCATCGCTGGGGGGTTGGACTTGAACCAACAGAGGTCAAAAAAAGCTGGGATCCCTCAAGGGGTTTGGATGATCTGCTCCAGCACTCGCCGTTTGGCCTTGGGATCGATCCCCAGCAGGCGGACGTATTCGCCGCGATGTTCCTCCAGACAGGCTTCCAGAGCTGCCACCACTTGCGGCACTTGGGTGGCCTCGATGGGGCTACAGCTTTGCCAGGAAGACGTGCGAAAACGGCGCTTGTCCGCATGTTCGGTGCCGATGCGGTAGCCTTGGCTGAGCAACTGCTGCACCTGAGCCACCACCTCGGCGCTGAGGCGGGTGCCAGAAAGGGATCCCTTGGTCGCGGAAGCGGGAGCCACGGCAGCAGCAGCAGATTTTCCGCCAGGGGTTTGGATGATGCGCTCATAGACCCGCCGTTTGCCTTTGGGATCGATCCCCAGCAGGCGCACATATTCTCCCTGGTGCTCCGCCAGGGCAGCCGTCAGCTTGGCCAACACCTCTGGCCCGCGGGTGGCGCGAATGGCCGGCCCACTCTGCCAGGAAGAGGTTTTGAAGCGGCGCTCGTCGGCATATTCGTAGCCGATGCGATAGCCCTGAGCCAGCAGCCGATGCACCTCCTCCTGCACCTCCAGATCCAGGCCGGCACTGCCCCCTGCCGCAGGAGCCGTATCTGCCACCACGCCGGTTCCTGCAGGACTGCTGCTCACCTGGCCTTGCGGGGTTTGAATGACCTTCTCCAGCACCCGCCGTTTGCCTTTGGGATCGATCCCCAACAGGCGCACATATTCTCCTCTGTGCTCTGCTAGGGCAGCCTGAACAGCGGCCAGGATCTCCTGCGGCTGACCGCTCAAATTGCTCAAGGTCTGCCAAGAAGAGGTGCGGTAGCGGCGGGCATCAGCCACCTCCAGGCCAACGCGATACCCCTGCGCCAACAAAGTCCGGATCTCCTCCTCCAGCCCTGAGCCAGATCGAGAGCCGACCGCCCCAGAACCCGGAGCAGCGGCTGCCGAGACGCGGCTGGGCATCCCAGAGACCAGCGCCGGCCCATCGGGGGTTTGGATGATCTGCTCCAGCACCCGCCGTTTGGCCTTGGGATCGATCCCCAGTAGGCGCACATATTCTCCCTGGTGCTCCGCCAGGATGGCCCCCAGCGATCGCACCACCTCCGCCTCGTGGGTGCTGGCGATTGGGCTTTCGCTTTGCCAGGAAGAGGTTTTGAAGCGGCGAGCATCGGCATACTCTAGCCCCACGCGATAGCCTTGGGCCAGCAGGGCGCGAATTTGCTCCACCACCTCCGGCTTGAGAGGGGATCCGCCGCCGTTCCGGCCATTGCCGCGATGGGAGGAATGAGTCATGGGTGCCGTCTCCGTAGCCGTTGAGTGAGAGGTGCGCTGCAGTTCGTTGCGGATGGGAGCGATACAGACGAGGTTTTCGCTGCACTGGTAGCCCTCTCGCAGGGCTTGGTTGATGCCGATCACGTGTTGGGCAAACTTGGCATCGCTATCCTGGACGTCGGGCAGCCGGTCGGCCTCGGCCTGGGTGGTGATGATGGATCCAGAAGGCACGTACTTGCCTGGGGGGATCTCCACATCCTGGATTAGGCAATGCAACATGATGATGCAGCCATCCCCCACTCGCGCGTTGAACACGGTCGAGCGGAAGCCGATAAAGCAGTCGTTGCCCACGTAGGCCGGCCCATGGATTAGAGCCATGTGGGCGATGGAAGTATTTCTGCCGATCCAAACAGAGTAGGGCTGGCCGTCTTCTCCTATCACCCGCCCCTGTTCCAGACCGTGGATGACCACCCCATCCTGAATGTTGGATCTGGCGCCAATGTGGAAGGGGGATCCCTCGTCAGCGCGAATGGAAGTTCCCGGGGCGATCAGCACCTCCGCTTCCACCCGCACATCCCCAATGAGGTTGGAGAAAGAATGCACGTAGGCTGTGGGATCGATCTTGGGCTCCGCCAGTCGGCGAGACCAGGGCGTTGGCGGTGCAGCATAGGTGTGAGCAGGCATAACCGTGAGCCTCTAGAACGCAGTAGGGCGGACAAGGGCAGCAAGAGAGATGAGAAGGGAAGGGATCCCAGCTAGCGTTGATCGCGCTTGTTGTAGAGAGAGCGACCGCCAACGCTGACCGTATCGATAATCGCCATCACCACCGCATCCAGCGGGCGAGTCTGGTTTCCTTGCGGCTGGCGAGCGGCACTGCCTTGGCTGATCAGCACCCACTCGTCGTTGCCGGCCCCCACCGGATCGGCAGCCACAGCGTAATCGGGTTGCGGCTGGCCCTCGAGATCGACGTACTGCACCAACAAAAACTTCACGCCCGTCAAGCTGGGATCCTTTTGAGTGCTGGTGACGGTGCCCCGCACAATGGCAATACGCATCAGGGACGGGTGAAGGGACGGATGGCATTTACCCCTTCGCGGAACTGAGCCACATCCTCGGTGTAGCGAATGGGCAACACGTACTCCAGGTTCTCGTGGGGACGGGCGATAATGTGCCAAGACAACAACTGGCCGCCGTTCACCCGCTTCACCGAGTCAATGCCGGCAGCCACCGAGGCTTGCACCTCCGAGACATCCCCCCGCACGATCACGGTGACCCGACCGCTGCTGATTTTCTCGTAACCCACCAGGGTAACGCGGGCCGCCTTGACCATGGCGTCGGCAGCTTCTACCACTGCCGGGAAGCCCAGGGTTTCGATCATTCCAACTGCAATAGCCATAGGTACTCCTTACGCTGAAAGTGAAAGTGGGGTGCGAACTTTCTGGGGTGCGAACTTTACTGAAGTGGGGACTAGGTGCGGAACTGCTCTACCGCCTCGGTATAGCGGATGGGCAACACAAACTCCAGGTTCTCGTGGGGACGGGCAATGATGTGGTGGGAGAGAATCTCACCCCCGCTCACCCGCTTGGCAGACTCCAAACCGGCGGCTACCGAAGCTTGCACCTCCGAGACATCCCCCCGCACGATCACCGTGACCCGACCGCTGCCGATTTTTTCGTAACCCACCAGGGTAACGCGGGCTGCCTTGACCATGGCGTCGGCAGCTTCCACCACTGCCGGGAACCCGCGGGTCTCGATCATTCCAACTGCAATAGGCATATCAACTCTCCACTTCTGAACACTCAGTTCCTGAACGTTGTCGAACCCAGCAACAAGGCAAATTGATCTCGCTTATTGGGTTCGCTCATGCAATCTCCTTTCGATTTCATCAGAGAGATCCTCTGCCCAAATCTCGATTGACAGCTTTTCCCGGCGACACCTACCCCAGCCAACACGAACTTCCCTGAGGGGAGAAGGTCCTGCCCAGCCGCAGACCTCAGACTGAAGTCGGAAAAGGTTGTAGGAGCCATCAGGGTTAAGCGCAACTGTCACTCAGGCGGGCAAAGCTGCCAACTCTGAGCTAAGTCCACATCTTTCTTGTACAAAATCGATCATACAAAATTGACTAGGACAGCTCAGAGAAGGGATCCCCGACTTAACAAAATGATATCCCCACTCAATCCTGGACGAAAATCAATATTTTTAATTAGCACGATAGCTTTTTATTAAGAGAGGCAAAATTGTTATCAATTCAAAAATAATTCTTGACATCTTTTCAACTTTCACCGCTCATCGACTCCTGGATCATCGGCGCAGTGAGGGGGGCACTTCCAGGCCGTGGGCTTCCATGAGGTCGGCTTGGCCCATCAGGTGGGCCGGGGATCCCTGGGCCCAGATCCGCCCTTGATCCAACAGGATGACCTGATCGCACACCTCCAAGATCAGCTCCAGATCGTGGGAAGCCAGCAGAAAAGTGTGGGCGGCCTGTTGCAAAAAAACTATCAACCGGCGCCGGGCTCGCAAATCGAGGTTGGCCGTCGGCTCATCGTAGAGCACCAACTGGGGTTTCATCGCCAGGATCCCGGCAATGGCGACCATGCGCTTTTCCCCACCGGAGAGGTGATGGGGGGGACGATCAGCCAAGTGCAGGGTGCCGGTCAGGTGCAAGGCCGCTCGAACCGCAGCCGCAATCTCCCCCTCAGGACGGGCCAAATTGCGCAGTCCAAAGGCCACATCTTCGGCCACCGATGGGGCAAACAGTTGGTCGTTGGGATCCTGAAACACCAGCCCCACCTCGGGGCGAAACTGGCCGGGCCGCAGTGGCTGGCCAAACAAGCTCACCTGGCCGGAGCAGGGGGGCAACAGGCCGCAGAGGGTGAGGAACAGAGTGGTTTTGCCCGCGCCATTGGGGCCGATCACCCCCAGATGTTGCCCAACCTCGACCCGTAGATCCAGCCCTTGCAGCACCGGCGGATGACCGGGATAAGCTGTCCACAATTGGTTCACCTCCACCGCCGGCACCGGGTTCATAGCAAAGCTAGGGCATCCGCACGTCTTTCCAGCGCTCCTGGGTGGCCGTGGGGGTAAGTTGCAAGGTGGGCACACTGGGGCTGGTGAGGTCAATCTGGACGATGTCGTCGGGCGTACACTCGCAGTAGCGGCGCAGATCCCGCATTTGGTTGAGGGTCTGAATTTGCAAGGGCAAGCGGTCGGAAATCGGCCCCAGGTAGACGTTGCCCAGCTCAGTATGCAGGGTAATTCCCGCTCCAGATTGCCAATCCACTGCCCTGATCTGAATTTCAGACTGCTGTAAAGCCCTGAGCAACAGCGCCCATTGGTCTGGGGTGTGGTTCTCCCAGCCCAGCAGCTCCAGCTCAGGCCAAGACGCGGGGGAACGGTAGGGATCCGGAGACAGCCAGTTGCCTTGGACATCCACCCAGCCCATCTGGTCGCCCCATCGCGCGCGCGCTACAGGTTGCCGTTCCCGCACCTGGACGATGACACCCACCGGCAGCAGCCGTCGCTGCACCTGGACGCTTTCGATGGGAGAGGGGCGGGTCGGGGATCCCAGCAAAGCCCTTTCCAAAACAGCCGGTTGCACCTGCCAAATGTTGAGGGGATACTGCAGGGGCAATTGTGCCCGTATCCAGGCGGGATCGACCCGGTGGGCACCCTTTACCTGAATCTGTTCTGGCTGACGAATTTGCCAGTGGGGCTGCCGTAGGCCCAGCACCAGCAGCGTCAAGAGGGTCATCGAACCGGTCAGGCGCCAGGATCCCTGCCAAAACCGGCTGCGCCGTTGCCGACGCAAAAGCTGCCTACGCTGCAGGATTTGTTCACGGTTGGGAGCAGCCAGGAGTGCCATGGATCCCCCTTCACCCCATCACGGGGTATGCAGATGGGGAACATTCCGTGCTTCTACTCAACCCGCCATCTCCTGAACCTGATCCGCCCGCAGCCAAACCGTAGGGGTGGGAACAGCCCCAAACTTAATCTGCAGGTAGTCACCTTTGATATCCACGACTTCTCCGGGGGTCTCGAAAACGTAGTTGGGAATAAAAGGATCGCTTGCCTGCGCTTCTAAGCTACCCTCCAGTTTCTCGCGGATAGCCCGCACCAAGGTGCCTCGCTTAATCGCCATTGCTCCTCCTCAGTTCAGTCGCAGATTAGCCGGTTCGATAGCAGTTGTATCACGCCTGCCGCTGCTGCGAAGAGGAAAGCTGGGATCCAGCCTCTGGTTGGCTCTGACAGGGATCAACCTGAATTTGGCTTATTTGCGTTTTAGGCTGCGGGCCATATTGCGGAAGGTATCCATGTCCGATCCCCCTTGACGGCGTGGGCTTACTGCGCTGCTGCTTGAAGCGGAGGATCCCTGCTCAGCAGCAGTTTCAGGAGTTTTGGCTTGCTCTGTGGACAACTTAACTTTGCTGAGGGAAGAGACCTGCTCCACCACCTCCATCTTCTCCTTGCTGCCGAAATCCTGGAAGGTGTGCTTCACGATCCTGGGGGTGCGCATGTACTCAATGTTGCCAAGGGTTTTGGCTTCATCTGGGTCGAGAAAAAAAGTATTGTCTTTCCTCTCTTTCGTAGGGGTTGGTTTAGCAAAAGTTTCCGGTGAGGACGTGGCCGCAGCTTGACCACGCCAGCCGAACAAGCGCTTGAAGATGCCTACCATGGTCGTTTTGCCTGCAATGGGAAGGAAGTTGAGCCGGATCCCTAGGCACTGATATTGGCCACCCGCCCTTGGCAAGGTGAGGGCCAGGCCCGGTCATGAAATAATGTTAAGCCAACTTAGAGCACCCTGCCCTCCGGGGCAGAAGGGTTTCTGGATCCCGCACCTCAGAGGGAGAGAGTTTCAACCTCTGGCAAAGGGTTTGGCCGATGGCAATGTAACTCATCCCCAAAGCATCTCAGGATCAGGAAGTTCAGGGATCCCTGTAGCCGACTGCCATACAACCTTCTGGCCGAGAAATTGGCTTACGCTCGCTCCTCTCTTCTAGAGAGCCAGAGGAGTTTCCTCATACGCTAGATGCGTTGTCTTAGCTAGCAGTGGCTATATGGCTATACAGTGAAGTAAGAAGTCCAAAAACTCACTCCAGGCTCAGATAAGTAAAAACTGCAGTATGAAGCTGTGCCTCCAGATCGGCCTGGTAAGAAAACCTTACTGCTGCACTTTTGAGGTGTAGTGTACTTCAACCCTGAGGGGAGCGCCCAGGTTCAAGGCACTGCCGATGCAACGGGCCAGGATTTGAACGTTAAGCCGCTGATCCAGCGATTCTAAACTTGTTGCAAGCCGACTCTTGCTTGGACCAACTACGGGTGAACGCTGTACGCTCATCTTAACAGACTCCCTATTTTGGTGAGGGCTGAACAACCAACTGACTTTCAGGTGATGTTATTGAGGAATCTCAAAGGAATACCGACCAGCAGCATCCAAGAACCTGCTCTTTGAGATTAGGATGATTTGCCCTTCTTGTGCATCGACAACCCTACGGATTTGTTAGGCAAGACACTCTTGGACTTTAAGGGATCCCACGGAAAAGGAATCTCTACTTTGCGAAGTGCCCTTGGGTAGAGATGAGATCAACCCAGAAAACTTGCTCTCGGTCACCTGCGCACGCTCACCAACCGCCAAAACATCCTGCCCCAACTGGCCGGGGATCCAGCCGCATCGGATTGCCTGGCAACAGGGTTGCCGTAGGTTTCTGGAAGAGCTGTGCTGTTTGGCGGGTTCGGTCTGCCGCGGCTCCCTGTAAAGGATGGATGTTGCCGCCCCGCAGTTGGGCATTGCTCTATTCTGGGATGAGCCCTCTTATAATGAGCATTGGGAATTCAACTGTCCCTGCTGCCCATCCGCCTGGCTGGGTGCTCTTCGTAACCTGGAAAGGGGCAACCGAGCCGCAAAGTCTGGGATAACTGCTGTTACGTTTTGAGAGGAATCCATGTCTCTAGTTTTCAACCTGGTGAAGCGTTTGCAGCTCATCCTGCTCAGCCTTGTGGTTGGGGGGGTAGCTGTGGCGCTCTTGTCCAACCCTGCTGCTGCCGAAACCTACATCGTCAAAATGGGATCCGACAAAGCCCAGTTGGTCTACGATCCGCCTTCTCTCACCGTCAATCAAGGGGATACCGTCCAATGGGTGAACAACAAGGTCTATCCCCACAACGTCGTCTTTGACAAGGTGCCCGGTGGAGATGCGGCTTTGGCGGCCAAACTCTCCCACAAGGCGCTGCTTACAGCTCCCAAGCAGGTTGTGGAGTCAGCTTTTGTCGATGTTCCTCCAGGTGAGTACACCTACTACTGCACGCCCCACCGCGGGGCCGGAATGGTCGGCAAGATCATCGTGAACGGCTAAATCCGCACCCCAAGTGCTGAACTTCTAGGGATCCCACTTTTGGTTTTGCCTTGCTGGACAGGGATCCCTGCTCTTAGCATGAAAGGTAGCCCTCTCAGGAGTGGGAGGGCTTTTTGGCGAATGAATACGCATTCGACCGGCTTGCCCTGTACTGCGCAAGTGTAGTTCTCAAACGGGTTCTCTATGACCACCAGCGTTAAAGGTTACCTGCTCTTGGCCGTTTCCTGCCTCAGCGCCATTGCTGCTGTTGGCTCAATTTTCGAGCTGGCTTCCGGCGAGCCGGATTTTGGCGTCGGCACCACCAGTATCATCTTGGTTGTCGCTGCTCCATTGGCCGTTTGGCTGTTTCAGGCTGCGGTTGGAGCGGCACGAGCCGGCAATACTGCCGGGAAGGGAAGCAAAAAGAAAAAGTGAGAAGATGGTGAGAACCCTGAGCAAATGGATATGGGGTCAGCAGGTTTGCTTCAAGGAGACCTCAGACTCCCTCTCGATTTCAGTCAGTTGGTGAAACTCCGGCAAGAGCTCCCGGTTCTGCACAGTTCCAAGAGCTGATTCCAAGCCGGCGGTAGCTAGAGTACAACTGGAGCCAGAACCATTCAGTACGGTCTCGGTAACCTGTCCGTTTTTGTCGATCCGATATTCCACCTTGATGTATTCAGGCATCGGCACTCCGCTTGTTACCGAACAACAACGGGTTCTTCCCCATTCTAGTTCTTGCTTCCTTTTCCTGGGCTAGATCTGGCTGGGCTCTATGGCTTCTGCTCGTCCCCCCTTCCAGGCTGCCAAAAGGGATCCCGGGATCCGGTGAGACCTCGGCTTGGGTGTGGGGGCATTGGTGTGTGTGGTGCTGATCGGCACCCTCTGGTACCGCGGGGTGGAGCAGTGGCCGTGGGTGGAGGCTTTTTACATGACCATCATCACCCTGACCACTGTTGGCTTTATGGAGGTGGAGCCGCTGGGGGAGCGGGGGCGTTTGTTTACGGTGGCCTTGATCCTGATGGGGGTCTTGAGCATCGGCTTCATGGTGAATCGCTTTACAGAGGCCCTCATCCAGGGACATTTTCAGGAAGGGATCCGGCAACGGAAATGGAAGAAACAGATGGAAGCGCTGAACAACCACTACATCATTTGCGGTTTTGGGCGCATTGGGCGGCAGGTGGCTCAAGAGTTTCGAGCAGAAGGGGTGCCATTTTTGGTGATTGATCAGTCTGCCGAGGCCATTCAGGTGGCTCAAGAGCTGGGATACGTGGCCCTCCAGGGGGATAGTACTCTGGATGCCACTTTGCTGGAAGCGCGGGTGCAACAGGCGGAGGGACTGATTGCCGCCCTATCTTCCGATGCCGAGAACCTGTACGTGGTCTTGTCGGCCCGCACCCTGAACCCCCGCATTCGCACTATTGCCCGCGCCAATACGGAAGAGGCTTTGCAAAAACTGCAGCGAGCGGGCGTTGCCCATGCCATTTCTCCCTACATCACGGGCGGAAAACGCATGGCGGCGGCTGCCCTGCGTCCTCGGGTTGTGGACTTTGTGGATGGCATCCTTGCCGGTCGGGATCGCACTTTCTACCTGGAGGAGTACGAGCTGGCAGCCCAAGAATGTCCTTATGTCGGGCAAACCCTACGGAAAGCCGATTTGCGCAACCGATCCGGAGCTTTAGTGGTGGCAATCCGGCGGGCCGATGGCCAGTTGATCGGTGGCCCCAGCGGAGAAACCCTGTTGCAGCCGGGGGATCTGCTGTTGTGCATGGGCACCGCAGAGCAGTTGCGTCGGCTTGGACAGTTGCTCTATCCACGCCCGTAGCAGCCCGTTCTCCACCTGGGTAGCCTGGCTCAAATCCGCCTCAGAATACTGGGGCCATGAGAGTCGGTGCCACAGGTTTTCAAAAGTCCGTAGGTCTCGGCCAGCTCTTCGGCTTTCTCCGTCACTTCCGGGCTGGGGATCCAAATCTCCGGGTTTTTGTAGGCGTAGTAGACCTCAAGGCCATCTATTCCCAACTCCGCTGCTGCTGGGACAATTTCCTCTGCAGGCAGGCAATAGCGAAAGGGATGGGCCAACACCGCCAAGCCTCCTGCCGCTTGAATGGCCTGGATCACGTCGGCGGCGGGCAAGCCGGGAACCTGCTCCCCTTGGGCAAAGGGATCCAGGACACCATCGGTGGGATCGAAGCCGTAGCCGAGAATATGCACTTCACAGCCCAACAGGTTTGCGGTGATCTCGATCCCCGGCCACAGGATGGGGTCGTCGGGACGATCCAAGTGGGTGCGTGCTCGTTCGTAGCCCTTCAGGGTGTGGTGATCGGTGATGGCTAGGCCCTTGAGGCCGTGCCGGCGCGCCTGCTCCGCCAGATCCACGGGATCCATCTGCCCATCCGAACAACGAGTGTGTAGGTGAAAGTTGTACTGCAAGGGACAAGAACGAGGGCCAACCCCCTGTAGCACCTGCCGCAACTCCCCAGCAGAAGGCACCACGCAGGGATCCCGTTCCAAGCTGACAACCATAGCCACCCTTGGGTTCTGAAGTTTTATTAAGCATGTCCCCCCATTGTAGCCAGGGGCAAGGGTCAGTGCTATGGGTCAAAGACTAGTAAACTACCCGACCCTGACTGCTTCGCAGTACAGGGCGGGCTTTCGGTAGCCCTGCAGTTGGCAAGCCAACCACGAACCTCTAGGCTGGTTTACAGCAGCCCCCAAAAGCGCAATCACATTCGCACCATTCAAATCCGCATCCCCTTCCCATCCACAGTGTCCACACTTAAACTTCTTTCCACTGCGGTAGGATTGCGCAGGGTCGGGATGAATGTGCAAACACCGGTGGCAGGTCTGCGACGTGTAGGCAGGCGGTACCAGAATCAAGGCAACCCCTGCACGCAGAGCCTTGTACTCCAGAAAATGACGGAGTTGATAAAACGCCCAACCGTTGGCCCTGCGCCGTTCGGCTTTGCTCCGCGGCTGTTGATTGACTCTTTCCCGAATCCCTGTCAGGTCTTCCAGAGCGATAGCGCTGTTGGTAGCTTTTGCCCTAGAGACAATAGCTTTAGAGATGCGATGATTGACCCACGTTTGAAAGCGTCTCTCCTTGCCAGACAGCCGTTGCAGCAGTTGACGGCACCTGCGCCGCGAACTGCGTGTGCCCTTACTGGCTTTGCGTTGGAGTGCCGCCCTCAGCTTGGAGTAGTGGTCTCGGATTCGGTTCAACTGCTGTCCATTCCAGTTATCCCCTTCTGACGTATGAGCAATATCCGTCCTTCCCAAATCCACCCCGATCACCTTGTCGGTTTCTTGTTGCTTGGGTGGCTTTTCCTCTACGCAAATCTGGATGTAGTAGGAGCCGTCTTTCCGCTTGACCAGCGTGGCGGCTTTTGGGTTGGAGCCAGCCAGCATCCCACGCTGGTAGTTGCCAATGGCCAGTCCAAAGCGCTCTCGCCCTTCCACCGTGGTCAGCGACACCGTCCAGTCTTTCTCGCGGAACGAGAAGATACGAGCGTCGTAGGTAGCGAACCTACGCTTGAACTCTTTAACTGGACGGTTGCGCTGTCTCGCCACTTTGCGGGCGCCGGCCACCCGTCTGCAGACCTGTTGGGCCAAGTTGCTAGACAAGCCGAATCGGGCGCGAATCTCGTAGTAGCAAAGGGATTGCAGTTTGACCGCGTTGACGATCTTCTCCGGCGTGTTCTGGTTGACCCAGTTCAGTGCCTGCACAAAGACATCCATCGTCGCGTCCAATTTGGCGGCTTGTGACGGGAACGCCTTGAGCTTACAGGATATGGTCAGGACTTGGCTCATAAGTCCATTGTACTTCATCAAAGCGCATTCCTCCCGGCACTGACCCTACGGGTACAGTGCGGGGCTCCTGCGATTTCTAGCTGAGCTGGGGGCTCAGAAGCCGTGGGCCAATACTTCCTCGGCGGCGCGAGTTCCCGCCCCTGGGGTGAAGTCGCTGTAGCCCACGGTGTGTAAAGCTGACTCCAGAGCAGCCAAGGTCATCAGCACATCGCGGTCGCTGATAAAGCCCAAATGGCCAATGCGGAAGATTTTGCCCTTGAGGTGGTCTTGTCCAGCGGCAAGGGCGATGTCGAAGTGTTTCTTCAAGGTGCTGCGGATGGTGTCAGCGTTGATCCCTTCGGGAGCGAGTACAGCTGTTACCGAAGGACTGGCCGCTGACTCTGGATCAACCAAGAGCTTTAGCCCCAGAGCCTTGACGCCAGCACGGGTGGCCTGGGCCAGCTTGGCATGACGCCGGTAGATGGCTTCCAACCCTTCTGCGCGCATCATGCGCAGGGTAACCTGCAGGGCGTAAAACAGGTTCACCGCCGGTGTAAAGGGAGTGGTGCCTTGGCGCAGGGCCTTTTGCGCCAGCTTAAAGCTCCAGTAGTACTTGGGAAACCTAGAGCGCTCCGTAGCGGCCATGGCCCGCGGGCTGACGGCCACAAATCCCAGCCCTGGTGGGATCATATAGCCCTTCTGGGATCCCGAGGCCACCACATCCAAGCCCCATTCGTCCATTAACACCGGCATTGCCCCCACGCTGGTGACCCCATCCACCAGGACGAGGGCTTCCCCGTGCTCGCGGGCAGCAGCAGCAATGGCTTGGACATCGTTGGCTACGCCGCTGGAAGTCTCCGAGTGGGTGAGGATGACGGCTTTGATGGTTTTTTCCCGGTCGGCAGCCAGCTTTTCTTGGAAGATCTCGACGGGGTAAGGGATCCCCCAGGGGGTTTCCACCCGCTCACACTGAAGGCCAAACTGCTCGGACATTTCCGCCCAGCGCTCCCCAAACTTGCCGTTCACCCCCACCAAAACCCGATCCCCAGGGCTGAGGGTGTTGAGGATCCCGGCTTCCATGGCACCAGTGCCACTGGCGGAAAAGACAAACACATCGGAGGTGGTTTGGTGCAGCCAGCGCAACCCATCGGTGACCTCTTCCAAAATGGCGGTGAACTCTTTGCTGCGGTGCTCGATGGGCCCTCGTGCCATCGCCAGCAGCGCACTCTCGGGAACGGGAGTGGGGCCGGGGATCATCAATATCAGCTTGTCTTTCATGCTTGCCCTGCTTAGGATGCAAGTGAGGTTTAAAAGGTGGCGGCCAGATTCGAACTGGCGCATAGAGGTTTTGCAGACCTCTGCCTTACCACTTGGCTACGCCACCCCATTGCTCAACTGGGCGCAGATATTGTATCCGAAAAGGGGATCCCCCTTCCAGTAACCAAAAGTAGCAGTTCCCAGCTCAGCTAGGCCTCAACCCTTTCTTCCTGCACCTTTAACAGACGGGATCCCAGCAGGCGCTGCAGCCAAGGAGCCAGAAACTTGCGGTTGGCCAACTGCTGCTGGGGATCCTGAGTTTCCAGAGGGAAGGGGGCAAGAGCCCGCAGGGCGGCAGTGGTAACACAGAACATGGCCTTTTGGAAGCTAAGGCAGATTTTCACCCGCAGGTCATCATCCCCGCGAGGCTGGCGGCGGTAGTGCTCTCGCAAGTAGGGGGGCAGGTGGCGCATCATATCCTGCATCAACAGGGTAGGCGGGATCCCAGCGCTGCCTACCGGCAGCGGATCGGCGTAGAGGGCGCCGTAGGCAAAGTCAGCCTGCTCAGCCGGGATCTGGTGGGCCTGGGCGTTGTAGGAAACCGTGCCCATAAAGGGAAAGGAGCGGAAAAACACCGCTTCCACATAGGGGATAGCCGTATCTGATAGGAAAGTCAGACCCGCCGAGAGAGGGATGATCTCGTAGCGGCGGCCCCAGATGCAGGGAGCGTAGGTGATAGGCTTGTCGGCAGCTGCCACCAACCCCTGCTGGATGTGAGCCACCACGTCGGGAATGGTGAGGTGGGGTTCTATCTCAGAGCGCTTGGCCAGCGCCAGGAAAATATCGCTCATCACCCGCCAAAACTGGCCCAAGCCGCTGTACATGGCCAGCATGCGCACCTGTTCCAGAGCAAAGTCGGGAAACAAGATCGCCAAGCCCTGCAAGAAGGGATTGAAGCGGATTTTGGCCCGGATGGCTCTCTTGGCCCGCTCGACAAATTCAGGGGTATCCAGGTAGCGGTCTAGCCCCCCTCCCCCATGCCAGAGCATAGCCTTCATGCAGTATTCGGCAAACTCGTAGTTGATGCGGTCATGCCACAGGTAGCGCAGCCATTTGCCCAGGGTAATCTCGCCGTTGAAATACTTGAACGCCGGAAAAAGCTCCAAAAATTGGTGGTCGGCAATAAAGATCAAATTGCGCGAATAGGCATCCAGCACCTCGCCGTAGCTATGCAGGATGCCAATGACCTCTAGGCGATTGGCAGGGGCATCCGGCACAAGGGCTCCCCCTGCCTCTAGGCGCTGGACAATAGGAGCCAGTTGCAGTTGCTCCAGAGGAGATAAGCCGGCCAGAAAGAAGCAGGAAGGAGCAGGAGCAAGAGTGGCAGTCATGGGAGCAAAAGAAACTCCGTCGATCTCATCAAATCATCAAAAGGAAGACAACCCAAACTGAAAGGCAGTGACCAGTCCTGCAACACCAGCTAGGTTAGCCTTGGCCAAGGCCAAGGTGGTGGACTCCACCCAGCGGGTTGCCCAGCTAGGCTGCAGGCCCAGTAACACCACCAGCGTTGCCAAAACAACAGCAGGCAGGCGCTCTTCAGTGGCGTGGCGTTGCATGGCTATGGCCACTTGCGAGAGGCGCCCAAAAAAGACACGGTTCACCATCAGCAGAAAATAGGCCGCCGTCAATCCCGTCCCCACCATGCACAGGAGCGTTTGCAGGGGAAAGACGGCAAAGCTGCCCCGAAAGAGGGTGAACTCAGCTATAAAGCCCACCATGCCCGGTGTGCCGCCACTGGCCATCACCCCTAGCACCATCAAGCTGCCAATAAGCGGTAAGCCCCGCTCCGGGTTGAGCAATCCCCGCAGCAGCTTGAGATCCCGTGTGCCGGTGTTGGCATAGACGGCTCCCACCAGAAGAAACAGCAGCGAGGAGATGAGGCCATGGCTGACCATCTGAAAGATGGATCCCACCAGGGAGAGGGGAGTGGCTGCTGCTACAGCCAAGAGGATGTAGCCCATGTGGGCAATGGAGCTGTAGGCCACCAGCTTTTTCATATCCTGCTGCACCAAGGCGTTCAGGGATCCATAGAGCACGTTAACCACCGCCCAACCGGCCAGCCAAGGCCCGGCTTGATCCCAGGCATCCGGCAAGAGCTGCAGGCCAAAGCGCACCAGGCCGTAGGTGCCCAACTTCAAAAGCAAACCCGCCAGCAACACGGAAATGGGGGTGGAAGCCTCCACATGGGCATCCGGCAGCCAAGTGTGGAAGGGAACCAAGGGGATCTTGATGGCCAGCCCCAGCAGAATGGGAATAAGCAACAGGGTTTGTTGCACCAGGGGCAAGGGGTGAGCCTGCAGGACGGTATAGGTAAAGCTGTGGGCATCGCTCAGCCAACTGAGGCCGAAAAAGCCTACCAACAGCAGGATCCCTGACAGAGCTGTGTAAATCAAGAACTTGGTGGCTGCATAGGTGCGCTGTGGCCCTCCCCAGATGGCGATGAGCAAATACAGGGGGATCAGCTCCACTTCATAGAACAGGAAAAACAGCAGCAAATTCTGAGCCAAAAAAGCTCCGGCCACCGCTGCCGCCAGCATAAGCACCAAGCTGTAGTAGAGGCGGGGCCGCTCCACCTGGCCGCTGGCCCAAATGGCCATCAGCACCAGCAGCCCGGTCATCACCACCAAAGGCAGAGAGATCCCATCCACTCCCACCTCATAAACCAAGCCCAACTGGGGGATCCAGGCCATCTTTTCCGCCAATTGCAGGGATCCAAGGTGGGGGTCAAAGATCAGCAACAGCCCCGCGCTCAGGCCAAACAAAACCCACCCAAACCCCAAGGCCAAAGCCCGGTGCAAGCCCTTCCCCGCCTGCTCGGGAATCAACCCAATCAAGATGCTCCCCAACAACGGGATCCCGATCAAAAGGCTCAACATGGCTCTCTCCCATCAATAGGCCAACCCCAGATGGAGCGAATGCAGCAGCCAAGCTGTAACCAACACCACCCCCATGACAATCACCAGCACATAGAGTTGCATCCGCCCCGACAGGGTGTACTTGAGGGCTTCGCCGCTGAAGAAAAAGGCCAGGCTCACCCCGTTCACCAAGCCGTCCACTCCGTTGCGATCCAGCCACTCCAATCCGCGGGAAAGGGCGCCGACCGGTTGCACCACCAGGGCTTGGTAGAGGTGCCCCGTGTAAAAGTCGTGGGCCAGCAGATCCTGCAACTCCGGCCAGGGCAGGTGCACCCTCCGTTGGCCTCCCCAGTACAGCCAGCCGCCAATGGCTGCCCCCACCAGCCCAGCAGCCGTCAGCAGGGCTGCCATCCACCTCAGCTCCGGGCTCCAGTCGGGATAGAGTCTCCACCGCCCAAACAGCCAGGGCATGAGCAAGGTTTGCACCGTCAGGATGCCCATGGGCAGAGCCATCAGCCAGCCCACCTCAGGGGCCCGGCGGGTTTTGGGTTGAGGGGATCCCAAAAAGACCAGGCCAAACACCCGCGCCAGGTTGAGAGCCGTCAGCCCATTCACCAGCAGCAGCACCCCCACCAGGGCCGGCTGCACCCCGCTGTAGACCAGCGCCAGGCGGGCCAGCGTCCAAAAGCACCCCAGCGGCAGCAGGGCCACCATCCCCAGGGATCCCACGGCAAAAGCGGCCACCGTGGCCGGCATGCGGCTGCGCAGGCCCCCCAGCTCTGTCAAATCTTGGGTAGAGGTGGTGTAGATGAGGGATCCCACCCCCATAAACAGCAACGCCTTAGCCAGGCCGTGCATCAGCAGCAACTCCAGGGCCAGCTCCGGCTGCTGCATTCCCACTGCCACAAACACCAACCCCAAGTAGGCACTCGTGGAGTAGGAGAAGGTGCGTTTGATATCGATTTGCGCCAAGGCCACCAGGGATCCGCCCAGGGCTGTGATCGTGCCGATGGCCACCAAGACCCCATTCGTAATCGGCGACAGGGCCAAGAGCGGCTGCAGCTTAATCAGCACAAAAGCCCCGCAGGCCACCACTGCCGAATTGCGCAAAATCGAAGCCGGGTTGGGCGCTTCCATCGCCTCATCCAGCCACAGGTGCAGCGGAAACTGGGCGCATTTCCCCAAAGGCCCTGCAATCAAAGCCAACCCCATCAAAGCCGCCCAAGCCGGATCCAAGCTGGCCGTAGCCGCCCAGTCCCGCAGGTCGGAAAACGTCAAGGCCCCAGAAAAGTTGGAAACCGCCACCACCCCCATCAGCAGCAGCAGATCTCCTACCCGCTTGGTTAAAAACGCATCCCGCGCCGCCGTCACCACCAGAGGCTGGGCGTACCAAAAGCCCACCAGCAAATAGGTGGAAAGGGTGAGCATCTCCAGCAGGGCATAGCTGAAAAACAGCGAGTCACTGAGGGCGATCCCTGTCATTCCCCCCTCGAAAAAGCCCATCAGGGCGGCAAAGCGACCCAGGCCCCAGTCCCTATCCAAATACCCCAGCGCATAGATCTGGGCCAGCAAGCTCAAACCGCTGATCCAGACGACGGCCCCCATTGTCAGGGGCGAGATCTCCAAAGACAGGGTCAAATCCAGATCGGCCACCCGAAACCAGGGGTAGTTCAGGATCTGGGGATCCCGACCCCAAACCTGCCGCAACAGCCAAAGGCCATGGGCAAAGGCGGCAAAAGTCAGAAGGATGTTGAGGTAAGCTGCCGGACGCGGGCCACTGCGCTTGACCCACCCCGTTGCCCAGGGAATGGCCAAAGCTGTTCCCGCCCACCCATAGCAAGGGATCCACCAACTGCTCTCCAACCCCAAAAGGTTTGACATCATTAAATGCTAAATAAAACGGAAAACTGGATCCAACGGAAATCAGTCAGGCTTTTGAATCGCTCGTTCTCTATTTCACGATATACCTGGCTCGAACGGTTCCAAAACCGGGCCGGATGGCTTGAGCCAATCTCGAAGTTGAGCGGCAATGCGCCGGGCGGCCCCTGGGGATCCCATGCGGCGGCGTCCATGGGCCCGCAACTCAGCCGCGTAGTTGGGATCGGCGGCCAGGCGTTCCAGAATCCGGCCAACCACGGCGGGAGCCTGCTCCACTGAGGTCAGGTGGACGGCGGATCCCAAAAGACGGGTCTGCGCTTCAGCAAAGCGCGGGGTAAACTGGGGCCCTTCTCCCGGCAGGGTCACCACCGGTTTTCCCAAGCCTACACATTGCTCGGTAGCCGTTCCCGCCATGGCCAGCACCACTGTTGCTCGTTGGGCACAGGCCCCGAAGTCCCCCCAAACCAGAAGCACATCGCTGCGCTGAGATGGGATCCGAGCCTGAAGCGGGTCTCGCTCCAGGTTGGGGCTGAGGGCAGCATAGACTTGCAGCTCCTTTGGGAGCCGCTCCACCACCTGCATCATCAGAGCCCAGTTGCGATAGGCTTCCGGCGGACGGGATCCGGGCAAGAGCAGCAAGGCCGGTCGGTGGAGATCCAAAGGCAATGTCCCGCGTGGCTCTAGGCCATCCATCATCGGGTTGCCCAGGTAAAAGGCCCTTAGGCCCCGTTTTTGCAAAGCTGTAGCTGTCAGCTCATCCCGCAAAAAAGAACCCAGGCAGCGTCGGTGGGCCATCAGCCAGCGCTCCCAGGGCAGGTAATCGGAAATCGGCTGCCCAAAAGGGATCCAGGGGTGTCGGTAGGGACCCCCTTCATCCCGCCAGTAATAGTCCGACTTGGCCGTGCCCACAAAGGCGTAGGGGATCCCGCTCCACCATGCCATCAGCAAGGGCACAATATCCCCCACGGCCAGCACCAGGTTCCTCTGGGCTGCTGCCCGCCGAACCAACGCCAATTGCCGCCCCGTCAGCCCCAGCAAACCGGCCCGCAAATCCCGCCACAACTGCCGCCAATCCTGATAAATAAACCCCCCCGACGGCATCACCTGGGCAATGGGCAGCAGGGGGATCCCTTGGCGTTGGTAGGCTGTCCCTTCTCCCACAATCGGCAAGGCTTGCACCGGGATCCCCAGTTGGACTAGGGCAACAGCAAGGCGACTGCCCACCTCATCTTCCCCGTGTCCATTGCTCAGACACAGCACCTGCGGTGGATTCGTTGGATTCCATTGGGTTTCCACAGCTTGCCGTAGGCGCAATCTGGGCTGAATCAAGAGGGATCCCCCAGCTCACCAGAAATCTCCTCATAGAATAGAGCCAATCCAAGAGGGGAACCCGGGAGATGATCCGAAATGAGCGACAACGAGCCGAACTGATTGCAGCGGTAGAAGCCCTTCAGCTGGAAGGCCCCTATTTTGTGGAAGAGCGCCTCGCCCGCCATCGCGGCCCTTTCTTGCGGGCAGTGAAAGATGTGCCTGTAGGGGGAACTTGGTGGGAGATCCGCTACTTTCCCGCCTGCGAGCGCTATGCTTGGGCCTACCTTCCGGAAGGGGCTGGCCCACGGGCTTTTGCCTGGGGACACACACCACAGCAAGCCTTTCTCAACGCCTTATGGCATCACTCCCTTTCTCCTCAGAGCCAAGAACAGCCTCAGGGAAACCATTCCGATTTACAGTGAATGGACGCCCTCTTGGCTTGCTTCCGCTTAGTGGTAGGACGGGGCTTTAGGCGCATTTTTTTGGTAAAAATTAAGCAACTCTCTTCCCACGTATAGGGAACATGAAACCCCAGGCCGTCGCCCGTATTCTGGATGCCAACCTCGATCGAGCTCGTGAAGGACTACGGGTATTGGAAGAATGGTTTCGTTTCGGCCTGGAAGAGGGAGAGCTCTCTGCCGAATGCAAGGCCATGCGCCAAGCCCTAGCCCGCTGGCACAGCGATCCCCTGCGTTTGGCCCGCGATACCCCCGCCGATCCAGGCACCCAGATCTCCCACCCCCAAGAGGAGCAACGGCGGGATCTCCGCCACCTCTTGCAAGCCAATTGCAGCCGTGTGCAAGAAGCCCTGCGGGTGTTGGAAGAATACGGCAAGTTGGCCGAATCCCACCACTGGGTGGCCCCTGGCCTGGCCAAGCTGGCCAAAGACATGCGCTATCGGCTCTACGTCCTGGAAAGTGAACTGCTGGGCGGATCCCTGCGGCAGCGTCTCCTGGCAGCCCATCTTTATTTGGTGACCAGCCCTGTGCCCCACTGGCTAGAGGTGGTGGAAAAATCCCTGCGGGGCGGGGTGACCCTGGTGCAATATCGCCGCAAAAACCTCCCCGACGGCGAGATGCTGCGGGATCTCAAACAGCTGCGGCAGCTGTGCGACCGCTACCAGGCGCTGATGATCGTCAACGACCGGGTGGACTTGGCTCTGGTCAGCCAGGCTGATGGGGTTCACCTGGGCCAGACGGATCTGCCGGTCGCCCAAGCTCGGCACCTCCTGGGATCCCAGCGGCTCATTGGCCTGTCCACCACCAACGCCGAAGAGCTGGCCCAAGCCCTGAACAGCGACGTGGACTACATTGGCGTCGGCCCCGTTTACCCCACCCCCACCAAAGCGGAGAAACCCCCTGCCGGCCTGGAGTACGTGCGCCTGGCTGCCGAGAAAGCCCACCTGCCCTGGTTTGCCATCGGCGGCATCGATCCCCACAACCTGCCCGAGGTGCGTCGAGCTGGGGCCACCCGTGTAGCTGTGGTGCGGGCTTTGATGGAAGCTGCCGATCCCACCCAGACTGCCCGCACCATGCTGGCCGAACTGCAAGGGATCCCTGCCCTATCCTAAAGATCAACCGTGAAGCTCAACCGTGAGCATTTTGCTGCTTATTGGCTGTTCCAATCCAAATGGTTTCTGAACAAGTGAGAGGAAGATGAAGTAAGGATGTTCTAAACTCCAGAGGCGATGACAGAAGCCGCAAGAAAAACAAATCCAGACAGCAGGGATCCTGCCCTGGTCGAGATCCCGGCGGAGCTGCAAGCAGGGCTGGTGACAGAGCTGGATTTGATGATCCGGGCCCGCTACCCCCTGGTTTACTTGGTCTCTCCAGAAGAAGAGCCTGCCGATGCCGTGCTAACCCAAGTAGCCAGACGGACAGACCCACCGCGGCAATTGTTGTTCTGGGACTTGGTGCGGGGCTGGCAAGATACAGGCGAGGATCGGGGCTCCATCATGGCAGCTCTGGGGCGGGTGTGGCGCTCTGCCCCCAACGAGGACACTCTCTTTGTGCTGCGGGATCTGCACTTTGTGTTGCGCAACGCCAGCAGCGACAAAAACGCTCCCATCATCCGGGAGCTGAAAAACCTCAGCCGAGAGCTCAAGCGCACCCGCAAGATGCTGATCCTGCTCAGCCACACCCTGGAAGTGCCCAGCGACCTGACGGAGGAGATCACCGTCGTCGATATTCCCCTGCCCAACAGCGAAGAGATCAGCCGCCTCATCCAGCTCTATGTGGCTCCAGATAAGCTCAAGCTTACCCCTCTGGCCCGCGAGCAACTGGTCAAAGCCTGTCAAGGGCTGAGCCGAGAACGTATTCGCCGCGTTTTGGCCCGCGCTTTGGCCGCCAAGCAGGAGGTCAATGAAGCCGATATCGACCTGGTGCTGGAGGAGAAAAAGCAGGCCATCCGCCAAACCGGCATCCTGGAGTTTTTCACCGCCCGCGAGACCCTCAAAAGCGTGGGGGGCCTGGATAACCTCAAGGCCTGGGTGCGGGTGCGCCAGGAAGCCTTTACCGAAGAGGCGCGTCGCTATGGCCTGCCCAACCCCAAGGGCGTGCTGCTGGTCGGGATCCAGGGCACCGGCAAATCCCTCTCCGCCAAGACCATCGCCAATGAGTGGCGGCTGCCCCTGCTGAGATTGGATGCCGGGCGGCTGTTTGCCGGCATCGTCGGCGAGTCGGAAAGCCGGGTGCGGCAGATGATCCAACTGGCAGAGGCGATGGCCCCCTGCGTGCTTTGGATCGACGAGATCGACAAAGCCTTTGGCAACATCACCAGCAGTGCCGATGGAGATTCTGGTACCAGCCGCCGGGTGTTTGGCAGCCTGATTACCTGGATGCAGGAGAAGACCAGCCCCGTTTTCATTGTGGCCACTGCCAACAACGTGCCGCTGCTGCCGCCAGAGCTGTTGCGCAAGGGCCGCTTTGACGAGATTTTCTTCTTGAACCTGCCCACCCACGCTGAGCGCAAAGAGATCTTCCGGGTGCATTTGCAGCGGTTGCGCCCCAGCCGCCTGCGGGAGTTCGACCTGGAAGCCTTGGCAGCCACAGCTCAGGACTTCAGCGGGGCCGAGATCGAGCAAGCCATCGTAGATGCCATGTACAACGCCTTTGGGGGCAGTGGCAGCAGCACTCGGCGGGACTTTACCCAAGAGGATATCCTGCAGGCCATCCGCGAAACCGTGCCTTTGGCCTCGATTGCCCGCGACCAAATCGAGAGTCTTAAGTGCTGGGCTGCTCAAGCGGGCGCGAGAACGGCCTCTCAAGATGCCCAGGTGCTGCAGGAGATGAAGCAGTGTTTTGCCTCTTCTTGAGATTCAGAATGGGTGAAATCCACCTCCCAGCCCAAATAAGGCGGCTAGTATGCCAATACCCACAGCAACTCCAGCCGCTATCTTCAAGTTTTCTTCTAGGCTTTCAGCATCTGCCCTTTCCTTTATTGCGGTTAGCAGAAATAGCTGATCCTCTTCACTAAGCCCACTTATAAAATCCGGGGATATAGATTCGATAGGGACGGTTTTAAAATGATCGATCCTGCTTCTACAGTAGAGCTGAAGCTGGGAAAGCTCCGAGTCTCTGTCTTTCTCCATCTGGGCTATTGCTGATGTTGCCTCTCCTTGGAGCTTTTTAGCCCTTTCTACTTGATCCTTACTGTATTTGGAGTCAAGGACTGCTGACCAGCCAGCAAGAAATGAAAAGAGAATAAGTATGACACCAACAAGCTCCCAGCCAATCGAGAGAGCCAAAACACCGAGCAAGAGAAAGGTTAAACAAGATTGTATGTTGTCGTCCTTCGTAATAAATCTGTAGTCAATTCTGGCATCTTCCTCCCTTACTCCAATAGCGATTAAGTTCTTCTTGAGTTCAGACTTAACTTGCTCTATTTTCTGGTTATAGTTAGCCTCGATATTTTTCTTGCGACGTTCTATCTCTTCTGCAGCTTCCTTTATCTTGTCGAAGTCAAAGGGCCAAGGGTTGCCGTCTTGGGTGCTGTAGCTGCGTTCCGCTTTCAAGTCTTGGCCATGCCCGCTCCCTTTCGTGGACGAAGTCTGGGAAAGTCTTTGGGAGTCATAGGCTTTTCGCTTCACAGGATCGCTCAGTATCGAGTACGCCTCCTGAATAGACTTAAACTTTTCCTCAATGTACTGCCGCGCTTTAACAGGCGTATCTGGGTGAAGTTTATCGGGATGGTATTCTTTGGCAAGCCGCCTATAGCTCTCTTTAATTTCTTCTAAAGTTGCATTGGGCTGTAATTCCAGCTCGCGGTAAAGGTCTTTCATGGGAGGATCCGGCGCAGGGGGCCTTGTGCCAGCTACTTTGATGCGGGGATCCTATTCCCTGAGGGGAAGCCTTGCAAAGTGCTACTCAATACCTAGACTCTTTTTTAAGCCTATTTTAGGGATCGGACAGCTCCAGCCAAGCAGCCCTTGGCTCCTCCCTCAGCTAGAAATCGCAGGAGCCCCGCACTGTACCCGTAGGGTCACTGCCGGGAGGAATGCGCTTTGATGAAGTACAATGAACTTATGAGCCAAG
>NZ_JBSSCS010000020.1:0-53217 GCF_054060015.1 Thermostichus sp. MS-CIW-25 | reverse complement strand
GTTCGCGTCAGCGGGACGGAGTCCTTGAAGCCCGCACTCTTTCGCTTTAGCGGCGCGGAGCGCTTTGCGTCAGCATGAGTGCGGGAGTATGTCACCTAGGCTGCGTAGACAGATTACGGACGTTTTACACAAGCAAACGACCAGGCTTGTCTCCACGCTCCACAGGCGAGGCGTGCAGACGGTTGTGATTGGGGACATCCGGGATATCCGGCGGTCGGCCCAGTACAACAAGGTAGCGAACCAGAAAATCCACCAAATGCTGTCGGGACAGGTGCGGCGGCTGCTCACCTACAAGGCAGAGAAGTTGGGGATGTGGGTGGTGTTGCAAGAGGAACGGTACACCTCGCAGAAGTGCCCGCGTTGCCACATGCTCCACAAGCCCAGGGGTAGGGAGTATCATTGCCGGGCTTGTGGCTTTCGGTTTCACCGCGACGGCGTAGGGTCGGTAAATCTGAGACGAAAGTATCTGGGGCAGTTTGATGTCCCAGTAGTTGGGGTGATGGCATCCCCCATCGGGTTGAGGTTTCGACCCCATACCCGGTGTAGCTCAGTAAGCAGGAGTCATTCTGCAACCTGAGAAAGAATCCCCCGGCTTCAGGCGGGGGAGAATGTCAAATAAGATGGTGGTGTATGATTTGAGCCGATGGCGGGCGATAAGAGGGGGAAGTCCTCATTCTGGGGTTAACTGCAGCTTCGTTGCCTGGCCGTCCTTGGGCTGCCGTTTCCAACACCTCAACCACGCCGAGCGCACCCATAGCATGAACGCTTCTGCTGCCCAACCCAACCCTGCTCACCTGGTCTTGATCTTCACCGATCAGATGGGTCGGCGCGGTGTTGTCCTGGACAACATTTACTACTCGGTAGGCCGGGCAGTGAACAACCACATTCGCCTTTACGACCCTTGCGTCTCTCGCAAGCATGCGTTGATCATCCGCATTCCCGATGAGAACCGGGTTGGATATGGCTATGTGGTGTTCGATGGCGGCTCTGGATCTGGCCGCAGCACCAACGGCCTATTCGTCAATGGGAAACGGGTTTTGTCCCATCGCCTTGAGTTGTTGGATAAGATAGGCTTTGGCCCGAATGTGACGGCAATTGTGGAGAGCACCGACCGCCTCACTCCCGAAACCCTGGCCGGTCTGTTAAAGCCTTTATCCCCCGGCGGCCACAGGGCCCTGCTGGGATCCCAGAAGAAAACCTCGGAAGAGATCCCGAAAAAAAACGGCGACTTTACCGCCGCCTGATTCCCTGCCCCGAATTCAGCAGATGATCGAGCTCTGATTGCTGTGCCCCCCATTCCACCTGCGCTGAGCGGCTACTGGCAAAATGCCTTTGACCTAGAAGACCATCTGGGATCCTTCCTGGGCCTTGGGGCTGCCGATCTGCGGGAGAAACTGCGGGCAGGGCAGCAGCAATTGGCGGAGTTGGGCCGGCGAGACTTTGGCTGGGATCGGGCAGATGCGTTTTATCGGGATCAGGTGGGATCCGCCTATTTGCTGGACTTGGCTGCTTGGCACCTGAGCAGCACCGACTACATCGGCGATACCTTACGCCTGGTTGCGGATCATGCCCGCGGGCTGGTGCTGGATTTTGGCGGCGGCATCGGCACCCATGCTATCGGGGCGGCCCTCTGCGCAGCGGTGGATCAGGTGATCTTCTGGGATATCAACTCCATCCATCGGCAGTTTGTGCAATGGCGGGCGGAAAAGCTGGGCTTAACCGAGCGCATCCACTGTCCAGAAAACTTCCCAGAAGAGATCTTTTTTGACACCGTCATCTGCTTCGATGTGGTGGAACATCTGGCGGATCCGGCAGCGCAGTTGCGGCAGTTTTACGACTGGCTCAAGCCGTCAGGTAAGCTTTTGATCAACTGGTACTTTTTCAAGGGGTTTAACGGCGAGTTTCCTTTTCATCTGGACGATCCGCAAAGGATTGAGGAGTTTTTCCAGGTTTTACAAAGCCACTTTTTAGAGATATTTCACCCCTACTTCATTACTGCTCGCTGCTACCGTAAGTGGAAGACCGATTCCTAAGATGACGCGCTATCTGCGGGTGTTGTGGCTGTTCTGGAGCACCTCAATTGCGGCGGAAATGGAGTACCGCGCCAATTTTTTCTTTGCCAGCCTCAGCAGTTTGGGTGGGTTGGGATCGGCTCTGTTTGGGCTGTCGTTGTTTTATCAGCAGGGGCATCGGCTGGGCGGTTGGAGTTGGCCGGAAGCGCTCATCGTGTTGGGGGTGTTCACCATTCTGCAGGGGGTGGCAGCCAGCGTCTTTAATGTCAATCTCAATCGCATTGTGCAGCAGGTGCAGGAAGGCACCTTGGATTTTGTTTTGCTGAAGCCGATCAGCAGCCAGTTTTGGCTGTCGGCCAGGGTGTTTTCCCCCTGGGGCTTGACGGATGTGGGTTTTGGCCTACTGCTCATTCTCCATGCCGGGATCCAGTTGGGCTTGCCCGGGTGGGCCTATGCGGTGGGGCTGTTGCCTCTGCTGCTGGGGCTGATCATCCTCTATAGCCTCTGGTTTATGTTGGGAGCCACCAGCATTTGGTTTGTGAAAATCTACAACGTGACCGAGGTGTTACGGGGCTTGGTAGAGGCAGGGCGGTTCCCGATGGTGGCTTATCCGGTGGCCTACCGCGTGTTTTTTACCTTCATCGTGCCGGTGGCTTTCTTGACCACCATCCCGGCGGAGACCTTGCTGGGGCGAGTCCAATGGCCGTGGCTGCTGGGATCCGGTCTGCTGGCGGCGGGGCTGTTGTGGGGATCCCATCTTTTCTGGCGCTTTGCCCTGCGCTTCTACACCAGCGCTTCCAGTTAAAGTCTGGTCCAAAACCCTTGGATCCCAGGCATCCGAGTTCTGGGGAGTTGAGTAATTTCTACAGACGCTCCCCATGCGCTGCCATCGCAGAGAACAACTGCCTTCTCCTTCACAAGGCAGAGGGGATCCCAGCCTGCAGCCGGGATCCGGGAGTTCTCTCGATGGACTGCAAAAAAAGGTTTCCACTATAGCGATCTGCAGCCACACATCCTGTGGTTTGGGGGGCGACTTGTCCTGTCAGTGATTTTGATGGTCTGTCGATCTTTTGAGGAGCATTTTCAATGCACAAACACCCGAGCTTTGTAGCAGCCTCTGTGGTAGCCGGTGGTTTTGCCCTGTTGGGCTGCGGCAGCAGCACTTCGTCTTCGATGATGCCTTTCCAAGCGGATTTGGTGGCTTTGAGCGGCGGCAATCGCCTCACTTTCATCCGCTCTGCCGATGCCTTTGTGCAGGGATCCCTGACGGTAACAGGAGTGAACGGCAACCTCATTGGTATCGATGTGCGCCCTGCCAACCGGCTGCTTTACGGGCTGACCGACACCAGCATCCTTTACACCATCAACTTGCAGACCGGTGTCGCTACCGTGGCCAGCACTCTGTCGGTTCCCTTCACCGCGGGCACGCTTTCTGGCATGGATTTCAACCCTGTTCCGGATCGGCTGCGCTTGGTGGGAGCCAATGGCCAGAACTTCCGCATCAATGTGGATACGGGCGAAGTGATCCAAGATAGACCTTTGGCCTTTGGCCCAATGGAACTACAGGGATCCCAGCCGGCCATCACCGCCGCCGCCTACACCAACAATGTGGCGGGTGCCCAATCCACGCGGCTGCTGAACATCGACGGGCAACGGAACCTGCTGGTGTTGCAGAATCCCCCCAACGATGGGGTTCAGGTGCCCATTGGCCCCCTGGGGGTGAACTTCGGCCCTGTGGGCGGGTTTGACATCCGTACTGCTGATGGGGTGGATACCGGCTTTGCCATCGGCGGCTCCACCTTGTATCGAATTGACCTCAACACCGGTCGTGCCACATCCCTGGGCACCCTGCCAGGTGGGCCGTTCTTTGGCTTGGCCGCCCTCTAGGAAAGCCGATTCCCATTTGCCTATCTAAATCAAGGTTAATCAACATTAATCAATGTTTTGGATTCATTGATTTGGAACCAATTGTTGGAATCGTTTTGAGATCGTTGCTGCTGTTGATCCTTGACCCGGCCCGATCCCAGCTCAGGATTGGGCCTTCTATCTCCCCTTAGCTCGGGGTTGACCTCCGCCTATGCAGACGATAAATTATGAGAGCCGCTGCCCTGCTTGGATTACTCTGGGCGATGCTTGTGCCTCTGCAGTTTCTTTCTCTTTTCCATCCCGTTTCCTCTTCCCGCTCATGAAGATCGAGGGCGACAAAGCTGAGGGATCCCTGCAGGAAAAAACCGATGCAGAGGTGTTTGCAGCCCTAAAAGCAGGCCGGTCACAAGCTCTGGCCATTCTCTACGACCGACATGCCGGCTTGGTGTACGGAATTGCCTGCAAAATGCTGGGCAACACTGCCGAAGCCGAAGATCTCACCCAAGATATTTTTTTGAACTTGGCCCGTTCTGCCTTCGATCCCAGGCGGGGATCCCTGCGCACCTACCTGAGCATCTTGGCTCGCTCTCGCTGTTTGGATCGGCTGCGCTCTTGGCGGAATCGACAGCGCTCCCTGGAACAGGGCAGAGTGGAATTGCAGGGTAGTCCTGCTGCGGATCCCACCTTGGAGCAGTTGGCTCAAGCGGAACGGGTGACCGAGGTGCAAACGGCCTTGGCCGAGTTGTCCGAAAGTCAACGGCAAGTCTTAAAGATGGCCTATTACGAAGGCATGAGCCAAACGGAAATTGCCAAGCAACTGGATCTGCCTTTGGGAACGGTCAAAGCCAGAGCTCGGCGGGCTCTGCTGCGGCTGCGCGAGTTGTTGGGAGGCCCCTCATGAAAGCCGAATCTGTGTCTCCCGAAGAACTGCAACTGTGGCTGGCAGGCTATGTGCTGGGGGATCTCTCCCCGGAAGAGGCCGACCGGCTGGAGGCATTGCTCAAGCTGCGCCCGGAGCTGCACCGAGAACTGCAGGCTTTGCAACAGGCATTGGAGACAGCCTACGGTATAGAGGAAAAGCAACCTCCCCCCGCCCTGCGGGCTTCTCTGTTGCAGGCGCAGGCAGCCCAACCGATGCACACCCCCACCTGGGTTGCCAAGGGATCCCGTCTCTGGCAGCGGGGCTTGGGGGCAGTGGCCGCAGGCTTGATCGTCGCTTTGGGGCTGGGGAACCTCTACCTGTGGCGCAGGCTGCAGCTAGCCCAGACTCAAGGGATCCCTGCCGAGGTGTTGACTTATGAGTTGCAGCCGACTGCGGAGAACCTGGCCGGCTCGGTCAAGCTTGAGGTGGATCCCCAGCGCTTGCAAGGGCGATTGGTGGCCCAAGGTTTGCCGCCTTTGCCGGAAGGCCGGGTCTATGCCCTGTGGGTGGTGCTGGAACCGGAGGCGCCCTTTACCACCGATAGGGCGGGGGCCGTTCTCGTGGCAGCTTTTCCGGTGGATGAAACAGGAAATCGCCAACAGGAGCTGCGCCTACCGCCGGTGTTTGAATCTACAGAATGGGTGCGGGCTGTGGCCATTACCGAAGAGGATGGCAATCGTCCCCAAGAGCACGAAGGATCCCCCTTGTGGATTTCCGGCTAGGGAAAGCATCGGCAGGCCCATGGATTGGCGTGGCCTGATGGCGTAAATAGGCGATTATTATGCAGATTGATATCCACCCAGTCTTGTGACCCAGACAGAAAACCTTAAGATAAAAGTCGCCACCCGGCGAAGAACTCGGAGGCTACCCCATGGGCGAAGCAAAGCGCCGTAAAACCCGCATCAGCCAAGATCCCGACCAAGAGCTGGTGTTTCCCAACCTCAAAGACATTCCCCTCACCAAAGGGCAAGCTCGCGCGATCTACAATTGGACAACCCGTGGTGCTTGGGCAGGCATTATTCTGCTGGCGATTGTTTGGGTGGTGATCCGATTTGTGGGGCCTGCCTTGGGCTGGTGGCATCTGGTCGGCTGAGCCTGTCGGATCCCCTTTAGCATCCTTTGGAGTTTCCGTCTATGCGCTCTTATCTGGCAGCCGCCATTCAAATGACCAGCATTCCCGATCTGGCCAGCAACTTGCAGCAGGCGGAAGAGTGGATCGACTTTGCGGCGCGCCAGGGGTGCGAGCTGGTGACGCTACCGGAAAACTTTGCCTTCATGGGGCCGGAAGCCGAGAAAGCCCGCCTTGCCCCCGAGATTGCGGAGCGGGCTGAGGAGTTTCTGAGCAAGATGGCCCAGCGCTACCAGGTATTTATTTTGGGAGGAGGGTATCCTGTGCCGGATGGGCAGGGCAAAGTTTACAACACCGCCGCCCTCTACAGCCCTGACGGCAAAGAGCTGGCCCGCTATCGCAAAATTCACCTGTTCGATGTGAATTTGCCCGATGGCAATACCTACCGCGAGTCGAACACGGTGGTCAGCGGAGATGAGGTGGTCACCTGCGAGCAAGAGCAACTGGGGAACCTCGGTTTGTCGGTTTGCTACGACGTACGCTTTCCAGAGCTGTACCGATCCCTGGTGGATCGCGGAGCCCAGATTTTGCTCATCCCTGCCGCCTTCACGGCCTACACGGGTCGGGATCACTGGCAGGTTTTGCTGCAATGCCGGGCCATTGAGAACACCTGTTACGTGATAGCCCCCGCCCAGGTGGGCACCCACTACGAGCGGCGACAGTGTCACGGCCATGCCATGATCGTGGACCCCTGGGGGACTATCTTGGCGGATGCGGGTGGCGAAAAACCGGGGGTGGCCATTGCTGAAATTAACCCAGAGCGTTTCCAGTTGGTCAGGCGGCAGATGCCTTCCCTACAACACCGTCGGCTGGCCTGCACCGTCACCCGCTAGGGATCCGCTATGCCATCCCCTTGGCCTGCGCTGATTCTCTACAGCAAGCCCGGCTGCCACCTGTGCGAAGGCTTGGCCGATAAGTTGCGGCAAATCCCTGAGATCACCCTGTTGGAAATCCGCGACATCACCTCCAACCCGAGTTGGTGGGAGCAATACCAACTGAAAGTTCCCGTGCTCACCCTGGCAGGGGATCCCGAGCGACCTTTGCCACGTCCTTCCCCTCGGCTGACGGTGAGCCAGTTGCGGGCTTGGCTTGAGAAACAGCTCCGTTGAATTTCTCCTGCTGCTGCCGGAGCTTTCTCTGCCATGCCTATGGAGAGAGCAGCGATTCGCTGCGGGCGGTGTAGCCGGCTTGACGCAGGGCTTCAACGGCGGCTTGGGCATTGTTAACCCAAAATTGGGATCCCATTCTCACCCAAAGGGTATGGGGATGGGCGGTGATGGCAGCCACGACAGGAATGCGATTTTCTTCTTTGGTTTCCGAGCGTTGGCGGGCGATCAAGGTTTGTAAACGATATCGATCCTCCAGTGTCCCGGCAGAGTCGAGAGGGATCTCCACCGTTACCCAGCTAACAGATTCAATCGGTTGTAAATCTTCCACAATCAGTTGCACCTGTTCATCCCGCTGATCCACTTTGGCCCAGACCCACAGCCGTTGATCCACCTCCAGGCGACCTCGCAAACGTTCGTAGGTTTTGGGAAAGATCACCGCTTCACAACTGCCGGTGAGATCTTCCAGTTGCAAAATGGCCATGCGATCCCCTTTCTTGGTTGTCACACTTTTCATGGCAGTCACCAAGGCGAGAACACCCACAGAGGCATCGGCTGCACAGCCGCCCAGGTCAGCTAGGTTGACGGGGGCCAGTAGCCGCGCTTGTTCCTGAATGCGACGCAGCGGATGATCCGAGACATAAAACCCCAACAGTTCCCGTTCCAGCCTCAACTTTTCCTGGGGTGGAAAATCCTCGGTAACCGGCCCACGCGGAGCTTCCACAAATCCATTGCCGGCGCTGCTATTGCTCCCCAGTAGATCGAACAAGCTGGCTTGGCCGATGGCTTTGGACTTGGCTCGCTGCGCTGCCCAACTGAGGATGGGATCCAAATCGGCAATTAGTTGTTTACGATTTCCAGAAATACAATCAAAAGCGCCCGCACAAATCAGGGCCTCCAGGGCACGACGGTTAACAATACGCAGATCCACCCGCTCACAGAAATCGGCCAGAGAGGTAAAGGGGCCACCAGCTTGACGGGCGGCAAGAATGTTTTGAATGGCACCTTCCCCCACATTCTTCACGGCTCCCAGGCCAAACAAAATGCTGGATCCCTGGGGAGTAAAGTCCATTCCAGAACGGTTGATATCCGGTGGCTGAATTTGGATCCCAATTGACAGGCAATAGGTGATGTAGCGCTGTACCTTGTCCTGATCCCCCCCCACAGAAGAGAGCAAGGCTGCCATATATTCGGTTGGGTAATTGGCCTTGAGGTAAGCTGTTTGAAAAGTAATCAACCCATAGGCAGTAGAATGCGATTTATTGAAGCAATACTCGGCAAAAGCAACCATTTGATCAAACAATTCTGTGGCAACTTCTTGGCTTACACCCCGCTTGGCTGCCCCCTGCACAAATTGCTCGCGGTGTTTCTCCATCTCGGAGACTTTCTTTTTCCCCATCGCTCGCCGCAGCAGATCGGCTTGGCCTAAGGTGTATCCGGCCATGTCTTGGGCAATGCGCATGATCTGTTCCTGGTAGAGGATGGCTCCGTAGGTATCCTGAAGAATGGGCTTGAGGAGTTCGTGGGCATAGGTTACCGGTTTGCGACCGTGCTTGCGATCGATAAAGTCGGGGATCATTCCCGTATCCAATGGGCCTGGCCGGTACAAGGCCAATACTGAAGAAATATCTTCCAGGTTGGAAGGTTTGAGCTCCCGCACCACCTGCTTCATGCCAGAAGATTCCAGTTGGAAGATCCCTTCCAGCTCTCCCTTTTCCAAAAGCTGGTAGGTTTTCTTGTCGTCTAGGGGTAGGTTATCCAGATCTATATTGACGCCATTGTGTTCTCGGATCAGTTCCACTGCCCGCTGAATCATCGTCAGGTTGCGCAGACCCAAAAAGTCCATCTTCAGCAAGCCCAAAGACTCGATATCTTCCATCGAGTACTGGGTGATAATTTGGCCTTCATTGTTGTACTGCAGAGGCACGATCTCATCTAAGGGATCCTTAGCAATCACCACACCGGCAGCGTGAACCCCGAAGGTTTTGTTGGTGCCCTCCAACAAACGTGCCAGCTCGATCCAGCGGTGGGTGGTTGGGTCTTTCTCGTATTTTTCTTTGAACTCTGGAGCGGGAGTATCCTCGCCAATCATCTCTTCCAATTTTGCGGGCTTGCCTCGGGATACCGGGATCAATTTCGCCATTTTGTCGGCTTCTGAGTAGGGAATGTCTAAGACTCGACCGACATCTTTGAGAATGGCTTTAGAGGTCATGCGGTTAAAGGTGATGATCTGGGCGACTCGCTCTTGGCCGTATTTGCGGGTCACATAGTCGATCAGCTCTCCCCGCCGCTCGATGCAAAAATCCGTATCGATATCCGGCATCGATTGACGTTCTGGATTGAGAAATCGCTCAAACAGTAGGCCGTATTTAACCGGGTCAATGTTGGTAATTTGTAGGGCATAGGCCACCAGGGATCCTGCTGCCGAGCCTCGCCCCGGCCCCACCGGGATCCCCTGCTCGCGGGCATAGCGAACGTAGTCCCAGACCACCAGGAAATAGCTGGAGAAGCCCTTTTGTTGGATGATGTTCAGCTCAAAGCGCAGGCGCTCCTGGTAGTTTTGGGGGATCTGATCCGGCTGAGCAACACCGCAGCGCTTCGCCAGCCCCTGCCAGGCCAATTCTGTGAGATAGCTATCGGCAGAATGGCCCGGTGGAACCGGGTAGTCGGGCATGCGCATTTCCCCAAATAGGTCATAGCCCTCGATCTTTTCCAGCACCTTCAGGGTGTTGGCGATGGCCTCGTCAATCACCTCCTGTTCCAAATGGTCACGGCAGAGACGGCGCATCTCTTCTGGGCTTTTCAGGTATTCGGTTCCGGTGTAGCGAAGGCGATTTTTTTCAGTAAGGGATTTGCCTGTTTGAATGCAGAGCAGCGCATCGTGGGCCTCTACATCCCAGCAGGAAATAAAATGGCTATCGTTGGTGAGGATGATCGGGATCCCCAATTCGCGGGCGATGCGCACCAACTGCACATTGACAAAGCGATCTTCTTGATAACCGTGATCCTGAATCTCGATGTAATAATCATCCCCAAACTGCTCTTGGTACCAAGCGGCAACTTCACGGGCAATTTCTGGCCGCCGCTGCAAAATAGCTTGAGGCACTTCTCCTGCCAAGCAGCCGCTGGTGACGATCAGCCCTTCTTTGTATTGCACCAAATACTCTTTGTTGATGCAGGGGCGAGAGAAAATCCCTTTCCCTTGAATGCCATGTAGATGGGAAATGGTGGTTAGCTTCACTAAGTTTTTGTAGCCCTGGGTATTTTTGGCCAGAACCACTTGGTGATACTTGGGGTACTTGCGGCTTTTGTCGCGGATATCGCCGTTGATTACATACATTTCATTGCCGATGATTGGAGTAATCCCTTTGCTTTTACACAGTTTCACCAGCTCTAACGCCCCATACATGACACCGTGATCCGTCAGGGCCAGCCCCGGCAAACCCATAGCCACCACCTGCTCGATCAGACGCGGCAATTGGCTGGCGCCATCCAAGAGGCTGTATTCGCTGTGGAGATGCAAAGGAACAAAAGACATGGCAACGCTATGGATAGTGGGATCCCTTTAACCTTAACTCAGCGTGTCCATTTCTCGACTGCTTGCAGATGCCGCTACAGTAAAGTCAGCTGATGTTTTTTCCCTTTTCTTGAATCTATGGATGCTCCCATTCGCCTCACCCAGTACTCCCACGGTGGCGGCTGCGGCTGTAAAATTGCCCCGGCCCTGCTGCAACAAATTCTCAGGGATGTACCCCTGCTCTCCCCAAATCCGGCTTTGTTGGTGGGAGCTGAAACCAGCGATGATGCGGCTGTCTATCAACTAAACGACCACCAAGCCCTAATTTTGACCACCGACTTCTTCATGCCGATTGTGGATGAGCCGGTGGATTTTGGTCGGATCGCGGCGACCAATGCCCTTTCCGATGTCTACGCGATGGGGGGCACTCCCATTCTGGCTTTGGCGGTTTTGGGCATGCCGGTCAATACCCTGCCGATGCAGGCCATCCAAGGGATCATGGCCGGAGGGATCCAGGTTTGCCAAGAAGCCGGGATCCCTTTGGCAGGGGGGCACTCCATCGATTCGCCGGAGCCCATCTTCGGCTTGGTGGCAGCAGGTTTGGCCCATCCACACCACATTCGCCGCAATGCCACGGCCCAAGCCGGGGACGATCTGATCCTGACCAAGCCGCTGGGGATCGGGGTGATGACCACCGCTCTGAAAAAGGGTCAGCTCAGTGCGGCAGGCTACGCGGAAGTTTTGCAGGTGATGACCCAGCTGAATCGCATCGGCTCGCAACTGGCTCGGCGACCGCAAGTTCACGCCATGACGGATGTAACAGGGTTTGGCCTGGTGGGACACTTGCTGGAAGTCTGTCGCGGCTCGGGAGTGGGGGCCAGTTTGGATCTGGCTTCCATTCCGTTTTTGGCAGAAGCGCTCTCGCTGGCAGAGGCGGGGATCTTTCCAGGGGCGGCTCGTCGCAATTGGCAGGGCTATGAGGGGGTACAGGCAGAATCCCTGCCCGAGTGGCAGCAACTGCTGCTGGCAGATCCCCAAACCAGCGGGGGCTTGCTGGTGGCGGTGGATCCCGGCTACACCTCAGACCTCTTGCAAGAGCTGCACAGTGCCGGCTACCCCTACGCCCGTCGCATTGGCCGATGCCAAGCTGGAGACACCAGAATCCATGTTACCGGCAAGATCAGCCTCAGCCCAGCGGCAGCCTGAAGAAGACCCTCTGGCAATACTCACCATGCAAAGTCTCATGCAAAGTCTCGATAGAGGGCTCAGTATGAAGATTGCGTCAAGCAGCTCTGAGAAAGTTAAAGATACCATGTAAGGCAAGGGAAGGTTAGGATATCCTGAGATCTATGAGCGAGCTTCCCCCCAGCCGTAGTCTGGTTCAGCGAGTTGAGCCTGGCCAGCTGATTCGAACCCTCAGCAGTGGGCAATTGCTGATGGTGGATCCCCAGCGGCACAACGCCCTGATCATCTGCAAGACGTTTCATGCTGAGTTTGCCGGGCCGGGTGCTGCTGTTGGGGGGCCATTGGATGTGGAGTCCGGCGGCGTTGTCCCCATTGGGGATGTGGTTTTGCTGCATCCGCAAGACCACCAAGAGCGGCAAAATGCCTATGCCAAGCGGCTGCACTGGATGCGTTGGCTGCAGCAAATCACCGACAATCCTTTGCCGGCGCAACGGGCGCGGATTTTGCTCTTCAGCCTAGAGGAGTTCTTCTCTGCGGATTTGGTCAGCCAATTGCCCGATGACATTTTGGCGCGGCTGGTGGGGGTGCTGCCCCAGACGATTGCTGCGGTGCGGATGGAGATGATGGCCCGCTATAGCCCCAGCTATTCCTTGGCAGGCTGAGCTTGTCTTGGACTGGGGAAGGGACTCGTCCTGCCAGCATGAATCGGTGACACCTTGCAGCCCTCTCTGCAACTGGAACAAGACACGATCAGCTACACTGCTGGCATTTGGTTCAACTGGACTCGACTGGAATCTCTGCCTTATGCAGTGGTGGAAACGGCTTCGCCGCAATCGATGGGCCCAAGCAGGAGCCTACATTCTTCTTGTTTTCTACGCCTGCGCCATTTTTGCCGAGTTCGTTGCCCCCTACAGCCCACTGGAATCTCAACCGGGGGGATCCCTTCTGCCGCCCACCGCCATTCACTTTTGGGATGAATCGGGCGCTTGGATTGGGCCCCACGTTTATCCAACCCGCCAGGGGCCAGTGGATCTGGAAACGGGAGAACGCCCGCTCTTGGTGGATACCAGCCGTCCAGCCGGGATCCGCTTGTTTGTGGCCGGTACTCCCTACCGTTGGTTGGGGTTGATCCCCTCCAATCGGCATCTGTTCGGCACCGTCCCGCTGCGGCCTGTTGCAGAAGCAGGACAAGTGGGATCGCAAATCGGCGAAGAGCCACCTGTGGCACGGCTGCACCTGCTGGGCACCGATGATCAAGGTCGGGACTATTTCAGTCGCTTGGTCTATGGCGGGCGCGTCAGCCTGTTTATCGGCTTGGTGGGCATTGGCATCTCTTTCCCCATTGGTCTGCTGGTGGGGGCCATATCCGGCTACCTTGGGGGCTGGGTGGATACGCTCCTGATGCGCTTGGCAGAGGTGTTGATGTCGATTCCGACGCTGTATCTGCTGGTGTCGCTGGCAGCGGTGTTGCAGGTAAATCCGCTGACCGGGGTGCCTTTCAGCAATGCCGAGCGCTTTTTGGTGATTGTGGTGATCCTCTCTTTTGTCGGTTGGGCGGGCCTAGCCAGGGTGATTCGCGGGCAGGTGCTGTCCTTGCGAGAGCGGGACTTTGTGCAGGCAGCGCGGGTGGCCGGGGCGGGATCCCTGTACCTGCTGGTGCGCCATATTTTGCCCCAGACAGCCACTTATGTGGTGATCTCGGCAACCTTGGCGGTGCCCGGCTACATTGCGGCAGAGTCGGTGCTGAGCCTCATCGGGTTGGGGATCCAACAGCCGGATGCCTCTTGGGGCAACATGCTCTCGCTGGCCACCAACGCTTCGGTGATCATCCTACAGCCCTGGCTGGTGCTGGCCCCCACTTTGATGGTGGTGCTGACCTCTCTATCCTTTAACCTGCTGGGGGATGGTTTGCGGGACGCCCTCGATCCTCGGGAAGGGTGAGCTGCTTCCCCATTGCGCCGAGTGAGGGGAATGGAGTGGCCTGCAAATCACCGCTTTCCGTCGGGATAGAGCCGGTTTAGACCCTTGCGAGCCTTAGCATGGACATCCAGGGTGGCATCCATTTTCAGGATCTGCCGGTAAACTTGCTCGGCACGAGCCACTTCCCCTTCCTGTTCCAACTTTTCTCCTAGCTTGAGCAAGTTTTGGGCTGAGAGATCTGCCCAAGGATTCTGTTCGGCTGTTGGCTCCTGCAGTTGCCGCAGCTCTTCTAGGCGCTCTTGCACCATCGGTCGTAACAGCCAAGAGTCATCCAGATCCAAAACCTCTCGGTAGTAGCGCTGGGCCTCTTTAAAGTTCTTTTGCTCGTCGTAGGCTTCCGCCAGTTGTAGCGCCAGTTCCGCTGTGGGCTGATCCTTAAACTGGCGATGCAGTTGGTTCAGTCGCCGCACAAAGGGGGATCCCTGCTGCGGGTTTTTCAAATCCGGGGCGTGCTGAACCGGCAGATAGTCGTCCCTCTTCGCCGATGGTTGAGGGGAAGGGGCAGGCTCTGCAGCTTGAGGTCGAAGGGGCGCTTGGCGGCTGATGCTTTTGGGATCGATGGGGGTGGGCTTGTAAACCCAAATTGGCTGATCCGGAGGAGATGCGGGTGGGGTTGGGCGTGGGATCGGCTGCGGCAAGGGAATGGTCTTGCGATCCGGCGGTTCAGGAGATGGCTGCTTCAGCTCCTCAAGGGTGCTGGGAGGTTTGGGGGCTTGAAATTGAATCGCTTTGGGAGTCTCCCTGCGCTCTTGGGCCAATTCTCGGTACAGAGCGGCCAATTGCAGGTACCCCGCTTCTTCATAGGCGGTGGCCAGCCAACGGGCATTCTCTGGGCTGGGATCCGCACGATAAGCCCGCCGGAGCAACTGCAAAGCAGTGCCGTAGTTGCGCTCTCGAATGGCTGCCCGTCCCAAACTCGCTGAGCTGACCCCGATGGTATCGCTGGCCATAGTCCCCCATCTGTCTTGGCGCCGACAATAGAGCTAAGAGTCAAGGCTGAGCTGCTGATAATTCAGGTTTTCCAAGCCAGCCACGTGGGTTGACGCTTGCTTAATATAACTGGATTCCTTGGCCATAGCATACCCTCACCAGCCGGGATGTTATCTGCTCGGACAGCTCCCTCTTGTTGAGATCTCTCGCTTTATATCAATTCAATGTCGATATTGAGGGTGGGATTGGATTGAGATCTGGATGCCAAGTTAACTTTCGGGCTAGCTTGTAGTCAGAGCTTCAGCAGCAACAGGTTCTGACGCCAACATGATCCAAGACTTTCGAGAGCGGTACCCTATGGGCAGTTTGCTCACCGATCTGTTGCGGGTGGAAGAAGGGATCTACATCGTCAGAGCCCAGGTGGTGGTGAATAACACGGTTTTGGGCAGTGGCATGGCTGGCTCGAACACCGTCGAAGAGGCGGAAGATGCTGCCTTGAAGCGCGCCCTCCACCACGCAGGATTTGGTCGCCCCACTTCCTCTTTGAGTTTGGGCATGGATTCTGCTGCCGCCAGGGTGCCTTATCTGCCAACTCCTGAGTTGGCCAACGGACACGCTCAGTCTTCCCCTGCTTCTCCAGCCCCTGAGTCGATAGGGATCCCTGCAAAGCCAAGTTCCCCAGAGCTGCCCGGTCTAAGTGAGCCGGCGGCCTATGGGGATGACCTATCGGACATCATTGCCCAAACGGATGTGGAGATGCAGCGCATTGGCTGGGGCCGCAAGGAAGGACAAGAGTTTTTGGAACGTCGCTTTCAGAAGAAATCTCGCCACCAACTCAGCGACGCCGAGCTGCGGGAGTTTTTGCGTTATCTCAAACAGCAGCCCTCACGCCTCAGCAGCGAACCCCGCTTTTGAAGTCTTCTCGGCCTTGCTGCCCAGGTCTCAAAATCTTCTCAAAATCTGGAGATCTGGCAACTCCGCTCTTCCCAGCTCAGATCTTGAGAGCTACGGCTGCTCTAAGCCCGTTCAATGGGAATCAACCCAGCTAACCGTTTTGCTGGAAATAAGCCTGTTCTACCACCGGTGTCTTGCTACCGCTGAAGCTAGGGCGCACCTACAATCACGCTGGTGTCTTCCATTTGCTTCACGACCGTTTCTCCCCCTTCCGAGAGCACAACCCGTCGCTCTGGCACTGACACTCCGGCCACCTTGGCAGTTTGATAGTTTTGACCGGCCTGCACCACAGAGGGAATGACACCTGGGCCAGAAACCAGAGCAAAGGACTCGCCGCCGATCTGTATCATCCCGGAAACCTGTACACTGCGGGCAAAGGCAGCCGGGTCGGGGGTAGGCGTTGGGATCGGGGTGGCCACTGCTACAGGCGCTCCATTGCCGTCGCCAGGAGGGGGCAAAACCGGAGGTGGAGGCAGGGGCGGCAGGACAATCTGCGGTTCAGGAGCACGCACGTTTTGAGGCACAAAGGGATCCACACGGCCAGCCCCACTCAAGGCCCGCTGGGTTTCCTGCTCTCGATCCACTGGCGGGATCAGGCTAGAGGCAGCTTGGGTAGCCTGCAGAAGGGAGGGCACCGGCGGCGGGGGTTGATCGGGGGCGGTCTGGCCAAAGCCGGCAGGCAAGTTCACCGTTTGTTGCCGGGCGAGAGCTTGCATCTGGCTGGCTCCGCGGGCCAAGGTGGCGCTCATATCCTGTTCCCAAGTCCCTGCAGCATTCAGCCGCATGATCACAGGGCTGGTTCCCCCCCGAGACTCCACCCAAATTTCCGCTTCTGTGTCGCTCAATCGCCGCGAGCTGAGGATCCGGGATCCCGGAGGCAAGAGGGGCCGAAGCGCCAGTTCGGCCTCAGGAACAGCCTGTTCGTTGGCCAGAGCCGGGAACCAACGGGGGGCCAAAAACGCAACGCCCCCTGCCAACAGCAGGCCGGCTACAAGAAAGCAGGACAATGGGCGAGCAGGCAGCGATTTCAGCATAGAGACCACCGGGAGAGAGCCTCGTATCCTCTCCACCAAAATATCCAAAATCTTGGTGATGGGGCCAAGCCGAGCTGCTTTTCTCGACAACAGTGCTAGGATTTCCCAATCGAAACTGTAGCGCCATGTCCCCAGGGATCCCGACCGGAGCAAGCAAACCTGGCCCCTGTCGGAGCGCAGTCCCATCTGCCATACTGGAGAAAGATTGTAAACATTTGTTAATGCCATGACTGTCTCTGCTTTGGATCCCGCCAACCCTGCCCGTTTACAGGAGATCGCTCAACGTTTGCGCAGCCCACGTCCGGCAGATCGCATGGTGGCCTTGGCCCAGTTGCGAGATGTGCCGGCAGAAGAGGCGGTGCCGCTGATTTTGCAAGTCATTGACGATGAAAACCTGCAGGTGCGCTCTTTTGCCGTCTTCGCCCTGGGGATCAAGCAAACGGACGCCTGTCTGCCCAAGTTGCTGGAAATCCTCACCCAAGACCCGGACTACGGCATTCGCGCCGACGCGGCAGGTGCCCTGGGCTATTTGGAAGATCCGCGGGCTTTTGAGGCCCTGGTGCGCGCCTTTTACGAAGATGTGGAGTGGCTGGTGCGCTTCAGCGCGGCGGTGGCCTTGGGGAACTTGAAGGATCCGCGGGCTTACGAGGTGCTTCTGCGAGCCTTGGATGGGCCGGAGGTGTTGCTGCAGCAAGCGGCCATTGCGGCTTTGGGGGAATTGGGGGATCTGCGGGCGTTGGATCGGATTCTGGAGTTTGCCCAATCGGAAGATTGGCTGGTGCGGCAGCGGCTGGCCCAGGCCTTGGGCAATTTGCCCTCTCCCAAGAGCGTTTCTGCCCTCAACTACTTGGCCAGGGATCCCCACGATAGCGTTGTGGCGGCTGCTTTGGATTCGCTGCGGCGCTTGCGGCAAAGGGGCATCTCAGAAACCGGATCCCAGCCAGCCAACCCTGAGGAAGGCTAAAGTAAAGATCCCGGCTCAGCTTGTTCCGGGTTCCCCAATCCCCAGAGAGAGGCCTCCTCTGTTTCCGGCTGAGCCTTTCTTTTCCTAGGATCCCTTGTCTCAATGGTTATCAGCCCCCACTCATCAGTTTCACCTGTTGCATCCCCGTCGCGGCCCCGCATTGTGGCGGCCCTTTCTGGGGGTGTGGATAGCTCTACGGTGGCGGCCCTTTTGCAGGAACAGGGCTACGCCGTGGAGGGGGTCACCCTCTGGCTCATGAGGGGGAAGGGCCAGTGCTGCACCGAAGGCTTGGTGGATGCGGCAGCTGTTTGTGAGCAGCTGGGGATCCCGCACCATGTGGTGGATAGCCGCGAGCTGTTCCAGGCCAACATTGTCGATTACCTGGTAGCCGGCTACGCGGAGGGCATTACTCCCCTGCCCTGCTCCCAATGCAACAAAACGGTGAAGTTCGGCCCCCTGCTGGCCTATGCCCGCGAAAAGCTGGGCATCTCCCAGATTGCCACTGGCCACTACGCACGGGTGCGCTTGGACACCGAATCGGGGCGCTATCAACTGCTGCGGGCGGTGGATCGGCAAAAGGATCAGTCCTATTTCCTCTACGACCTCAGCCAAGACCATCTGGCCAGCAGCCGCTTTCCCCTGGGGGAATACACCAAAGCCCAAACCCGCCAGTTGGCTGCCCGCTACGGGCTGGTTACAGCCGACAAGCCCGAAAGCCAGGATCTCTGCCTGATTGAAACCTATGGCTCGATGCGGAGCTTTTTGGATCAGTACCTTGGGCAAAGGCCAGGGGAAATCGTCGATACCCAGGGGCGAGTGCTGGGATCCCATGAGGGCATCCACCACTACACGGTGGGCCAGCGCAAGGGGTTGGGGATTGCCTCTTCCCGTCCGCTTTACGTGGTGCGCATCGATGCCGCCATGAACCGCGTTGTCGTGGGGGAACGGGAGGAGGCTACCCAGGCTGAAGCGTGGGTAAGCCAAGTCAACTGGGTCTCTATCCCGGCGCCGACGGCATCCTTGGCTGTTGAGGTTCAGGTGCGCTACCGTACCCCCCCAGTGCCCGCCATGGTGATCCCGGAATCGCCAGAGCGGGTAAAGCTGCAGTTTGCCGAGCCGCAGTTTGGGGTCACTCCTGGCCAAGCCGCCGTCTGGTACCACGGGGATCTCCTGCTGGGGGGAGGGATCCTGGAGCGCCCTTCTTCTCAGGGGTGAGGGGAAGCCAAACTAGGCTGCCCACTCCCGCACCTGCTGCAGGGATCGAAAGAGAAGCACCATATAGGCAATCAAGATAGGGGCAACCGCCGTGGCGGCGGCATTCCCAACCACAGTCACACTCACAACTTCCAAAATTTTCTCAGCAAAAGTCTCGTCAGAAGACGAAATCACACCTACCGTGAAGCCAAAGATGAAATTCCCGGCCAGAAATGCCACAACCACCGTGAGGCCAAAGATAAGAAGTGCCCAAAACGCTCCCCACCAGCGGCCCTTGACGAGGCTCCAACTGTAGCCCAACCCTTCTGTAGTGCCTTTGTCTTCCAGGACAATTGCGCAGGGCGTGAAAGCCAGCCTTACTCCCCAGTAGATTCCAGGAAGCACGAATAACATCATCCCGACTAAGGAAATCAACCCCACCAGGAGGCTGCCGAATATCAGAGGCACTGCCTTGGAGACAGCCTGATCCAGACTGTTGCCCAGCGGGGGAGTTCGCTGCTTCAAGTGCTGATCCACCAGCCAAAAGGCTGCTCCTGTCAGGATGGGCGCACCAATCAGGACATAGGCCAAGTTGAGGATTCCCCCGAAAAGTGGGATTAGCTCGGCGATGATGGAAATGATGAAGCCGGGAGAGGCCAGGATCAGCAACGGCCCATAGATGGGGCCTACCATCTCGAACGACCGCTGCAGGAGCCGGATGGGACTGAGGGTAGCGTTTTGCATGACAGAGGGATCCTCGTGGGCAACCAAGTTCACCCCCTTCATACCACGGGATCTCACCTAGGACATCTTGGGTTGAGCCGAAATCCCAAAAAGGGATCCCTTCTCATCTCAAAGCTAGGCACGGGGAGCACCCTTTTTGCTATCCCCAATGGGGGCAAAAGCGGAAACTAGGAGGCTGCTTGCCCCTTCAATCGTTGCAGGGATCGGAACAGGAGAACCACATAGACCCAGAAGATGGGCATAACGGCTGTGGCAGCGGCAGTCCTAACTACGTTCACCACAGAGTCGCCAAAATCAGCCACAACTCTACTGACAAGCACAACTATCAATCCACCCGCAAAACCAAGAATCAAGCCCAGGACCAGAAGGGCCCAAAACACGCCCCACCAACGACCTTTGACGAGATTCCAACTGTAGCGCAGCCCTCCTGTAGTTCCTTGATTTTCTAGAGCAATGGCACAAGGTGTGAGGGCCAGCTTAACCCCTACATAAATGCCTGGAATGATCAGAAAGATGAAGGCAAGGGAAGAGAGGAGTGCTGCTAAGAGGGTGCTCAGAACTAGAGGCACTGCCTTCGAGACCGCTCGGTTGAGGCTGTTGCCCAGCAGGGGAGCTTGCCGCTTCAGGTGCTGATCCACTAGCCACAAGGCTGCTCCGCCTAGGATCGGTGCAACAATGCCATAGGCCAGTCGGAGGATGCCCCCGAGAAGTGGGGTCAGCTCCGTGACGATGGCCAGGATAAAGCCTGGAGAGGCCAGGATCAGCAGCGGCCAGTAGATGGGACCTACCAACTCAAACGACCGCCGCAGGAGCGGGATTGGGCTAAGGGTGGCGTTTTGCATGGCAGAGGGATCCTCGTCGGCATCCAGTCCACCCCCTTCATACCACGGGATCCCGGCTTTGGTTCCGGGAGTAGAGTTAAGAAAGTCTACAAGGCCGATTTTTGCAGGATCCAGGCCGCTGCCTGTTCGCCGCTGCGCAGGGATCCCTCGAGGCTGCTCTGGTGGGTGTATTCCCCGGCCCAAAGGAGGCCCGGCAGGCCGCTAAAGGTGGGAACCAGATGCTGCTGAAAGCCGGGGGGTTGTACAAACTGGGCAAAAGGGATCCGGTACACCCGCAGCAGGCGCAGTTGCTCCAAGGGGGCTTTATCGCTACGCGACGCTGCCGCGACGGGGAAGTAAGTTTGCAGCTCGGCCCGGCAGGCTTGGGCCAGTTCCTCGTCCCTCAAGGGGGGATCCCCTAGCACCACCACCGAATACAGGTGTTGGCCAGGAGGAGCCAGCGCCGGGCTGATGCGGGTAAGTTGGACCCAATGGTTGATCCAGCCCTGGCCGGTGGCGTTGAGGTACAAGTAGGCGCCGCGGCTGAGGGAAAAGGGGGCGCAGAAGTAGAGACAGGTCACCGCTCGCCCCTGGGTGGGAATGGGGGTGGGGGCTTGAGGGCACAGCTCCGCCTGCCAGGCCCGTGCCTGAGGGGCATCAGTAGCACAAACTACCCACTCGGCAGGGATCTCTTCACCCTTGGCGGTGCGGATCCCGCGCACTTTCCCGTCTTCTGCCAGGATGCGCTCCACCGGGGTTTGGTAGCGAATCTGTTCGGGGGACAGGTGACCGGCCAGTTGTCGGGCCAGTTCTCCCATGCCCAAGGCCGGGGTGACAATGGATCCCTCGGCCATCATCTTGAAATAAAAGGCAAAGAGGCGGGCGCTACTGCCCAGATCCGGATCTAGAAGGATCCCGCGGAAAAAGGGGTAGAAAAAGTGCTGGCAGATCTGTTGGGAAAAGCCGTACTGCTCCAGAAACTCCCGCAGCGAGCAATCGGATCCCCCTAGTCCTTCTTGGAAAACCTGCTCCGGGCTGCGGCGCGCCAGCTCGGATCGCAATTGCAGCACCTTGAGCTTGTCCCCAAAGCTGGCCAAGGGGTTGAGCAAAGAGGGGAGAAGGCTGGACAGATCCCGTAGGGGATCCCCCAACAGCCAGCAGCGACCGGGTTGAGCCAAAATAGCGCCGGGCCGGTAGGGACGGGGATCGAGCTTGCCCAGATCCAAATGCTGTCGCACTTTGGGATAGGCGGTGAACAGCACCTGAAAACCGCGATCCAGGCGAAAGCCATCCACCTTGTCGGTACGCACCCGCCCCCCAGGGCCGTCGCTTTTTTCCAGAACCAGGACATCCCTCCACCCCGCCTGGCTCAGCACTTTGGCGCAAGCCAAGCCGGCCAGCCCCGCCCCAATGATGACAACTTTGCCCATGCTGATACATTTACGCTGAACACTGCTGAACATCACTGTTCAACTATGCAGCGATAGCATTCTGTTTGTTTCCAACCAGAATGGCGGTACCCCGCAAAGCTTTGAGTAGAATACCCAAAGCGCAGTTTCCGTGTCGTCTTACTACCAATTTTCTGCTTTGCTTTGGCTACCATGTTGGCAGACTCGAAAGTAAACAGAAAGATCAACTGGTAGTAATCCGTACTGAACATATTATACATTATTTTCAGTATAGTTGAGCTTATTATTGACTAGAGTCATGCTCTGCCGGGATCCCTTCTTCGTCGAGTATTTTATCTGCTTGGATCCCACTAGGGCTGAGCTGGGTCGGCTGGCCCCCAAATGCGAATTGAGCCATCGGCGCCACCACTGAGAAGGGTCTGCCCATATCGCTGCGCGACGCTTCCGCGACCGGGGCCAAACAGCAAGACGCTCACCATCCAAGTCTGGCCGCCCAGGGTGCGCAACTGTTCTCCGCTGCGCAGATCCCAGAGCTTGATCTGGTGAGCGCGGTAATCGGTGCCGCTGGCGAGCAAGCGGCCATCAGGGCTGAGGGCAAGGGCGGCCAAGCCGGACAAAGTCTGGGGCAAGGTGCGCTCCAAGGATCCCGTGCCCAAGTTCCAGACCAAGATGCCACCGGCACTGCCAGCGAGCAAATAGCGGCCATCTGGGCTCAGAAGCACCTGCTCGATGGGGTAGTCGGCCTTTAGGGTTTCCAGCAAGGCCCCGCTGCCAGGATCCCAAAGGTGAACGGTGGGATCTCCATTGGCGGCCACCAAGATCCAAGGGGGGATCCCTTCAGATTGGTGGGAAGTATTCATACGGGTGGGTCTTGGGCCAAAGGCCACCGCTGTAATGCCAGCCCTCTGAGGGGTCTCCTGGGCGGCAGCAGTGGGAGGCGCCAGGGTGCGGATCAACTGGCCGTTGTCGGCCTGCCAAAGGCGGATGGTGCGGTCGGCGCTGCCACTGGCAATCCAACGACCATCGGGGCTAATGGCGACACTGTTGATCAACCCGGTGTGCCCTTGCAACTGCAGCCGCGCCAGCACATCCCCAGGCGAGAGAGCCGGATCCCCCAGGGTCGCCAGATCCCAGACCCGTACCGTCTTGTCTGCCCCCCCACTCACCAAAAAGGTACCATCTGGGCTGATGGCCAGTGCCTCAACGGATCCCTCGTGGCCTGCCCAGCTCTGGAGCAGTTGGCCAGCCTGGGGATCCCAAAGCCGGATCACGCCGTCGTCTCCCCCGGCAGCAAGGAGATTTCCATCCGGGCTGATGGCCAGAGCAGTGACGGCGACAGGGCCTTCCAGCGTAGCCTTGAGCTGCAAAGACTTGGCCCAGTCTGCCGGGTCGTTATCGCTACGCGACGCTTCCGCGACCGTGACGGCGGTGGGGACGGAGGCATGAGAACCGTTCTCGCGAGTAGGACGGAGTCCCAGGCCGTTGCGCTTTGCCGGGCTAGAGGATCCCGTTCTCGTGAGGGGGACAGAATCCTTGGGCTCCCCCCGCAGGCCAAGGTTCGCCCTCATCTGCCATACCCCTGCCACCGTCAACGCCAGCAAAGCCGCCAAGCTGCCTCCTGCCCAAACCGGTGGGATCCGGGGACGCGCCCGCAGCGATACCGGAGAACGCGGTGGGGTGGTTGGCTCCTGTAAGGGCTCGGCGGCGACAGGGCTGGGCTGGGACAGGAGTTCGGCGGCAGGGGGGCTCTCGGCGGGGGGCAAAGCCTGCAAAGCGGCCAGAGCTGCTGTTGCTGAAGGAAAGCACTGTTGTGGGTTGCAGCTCACCAAACGATCCAGAAAAGCAGCAAAAGGAGCGCTAGTAGAGGCCAGATCGTGCCAGCGCAACTCCCCCGTCAACGGGTCGCGAAACAGCTTCTGGGGCGGGATCCCGCAGAGGGCCTGCAGGGCAATCAGCCCAAGAGCATAGAGGTCGCTGCAATGCCTGGGGCCATAGGGGTTCCCGAAGCCAGAGCCGGAAAAAGCCAGACCCTGTTCCTCACCCCCCCACTTCAACAACACCCATCGGCCATCCGCCTGACGGTAGATCAAGCGAGAGGGCTGCAGGTTGCAGCAGCTCACCCCTTCCCCATTCAGGAAGGCCAAGGTTTGCAGCACATCCTGCAACAAGGCTCGTACCTCAGCCTCTGTCCAGTCGTGCCCCCAATGGCAGTGCATTTGGCGGGACGGAGTCGTTAGCTGGCCCCTCTCGGTTGCGTTACCTAGCAATAGAGCTTGTTCCAGGGTGGGCCCTTCAACCCATTCTTCCACCCAATAAAACTCCCCCTCTTGCTCAAAGCAGGCCAACAGGCGGGGGATACCCTCGTGGGATCCCAGGTGCTCCCGCAGGGCCGCTTCTTGTTGAAAGAGATGCCGTAGCGAGGCGGAGTCCTCACTGTGTTCGCGGTGCGGAGCATTTTGGCCGGCCTGCCAGCGTTTGAGCACCACCCGAAGCCGCTCAGGATGATGGCTATCCTGTGCCAAGTAGGTTTGTCCGCTGGATCCCAGTGCTTCCAAGATCTGATAGCGGCCACCCAGGGTCTGCCCTACCATGGGGAGAGTGCGAACCTTTTCCTTCCGACCCATCATGCCATAGCGACGTGAGACTCAGGCTAACCGTTCACCCTTGCGTTCACGGTGCGGAGCGCCTGGGTGGGATAGAGTCCTCGCCGCATCAGTCCTCCACCGCCATGGCTGAGGTGAGCAGAGCAAAAAGCGAAAGGGGATCCCGACAGCCGCTTTCGGTCAACTTTCTCCCTGGAGCAGGCTGAGTTGCTCAGCGACCTGGGGGATGTTGTTGCAAAACCTGCTTCAAATATCGCCCTGTATGGGATCCGGGGTGCTCAGCCACCTGTTCTGGGGTGCCAACGGCGATGATCTGGCCGCCGCGGTCGCCGCCCTCTGGCCCCAAGTCAATAATCCAATCAGCACAGCGGAGAATGTCCAGGTTGTGCTCGATCACCAGCACGGTGTTGCCTGTATCCACCAGCCGTTGCAGGACGTTCAAGAGCTTGTGGACATCGTAAAAAGACAAGCCGGTGGAGGGCTCATCCAGCAGATAGAGGGTTTTGCCGGTGGAGCGGCGGGCCAGTTCTGCGGCCAGCTTGACCCGTTGCGCTTCCCCACCGGAGAGGGTAGGAGCTGGCTGGCCCAGCTTGATGTAATCGAGGCCCACATCGGCCAAGGTCTGCAGGATCTTGGCGGCAGGAGGCAGGGCAGCGAAAAACTCCAGCGCCTCCCCCACCGTCATATCCAGGACTTCGGCGATGTTCTTGCCCTTGTACCTGACCTGCAGGGTTTCGCGGCTGTAACGGCTGCCCCCGCAGACTTCGCAGGTGACGTACACATCGGGCAGGAAGTTCATTTCAATCACGTTCACCCCCTGCCCTTTGCAGGCTTCACAGCGCCCCCCCTTGACATTGAAGGAAAAGTGGCCGGATGGGTAGCCTCTGGCCTTGGCATCCAAGGTTTGGGCAAAGGTTTGGCGGATGGGATCAAACAAACCCGTGTAGGTGGTAGGGTTGGAGCGGGGGGTACGGCCAATCGGAGATTGGTCGATGACGATCACCTTGTCGATGTGTTCGATGCCCTCAAGTGCTCCCATCTCCGCGGGTTGGGGCACCTTGTGTCCAAGATGGTGCTGCAGGGCAGGGTAGAGCAATTCGTTGACCAAGGTGGATTTGCCGGAGCCGGAGACGCCTGTAACACAGACCAACTTGCCCAGAGGGATCTCCACATCGATGTGCTTGAGGTTGTTTTTGTGGGCATTGGTGAGCTTGAGGGCAACCGCTTTCCCAGCCCGCCGCTGCGCAGGGGTAGGGATCCGCAGCCGCCCCGAAAGATAAGCTCCGGTGATGGAGCGCTCGCAGGCCATGATGTCCGCCAGGGATCCCTGGGCCACCACTTCCCCCCCGTGGATGCCGGCCCCAGGGCCGATATCGACGATGTGGTCGGCGGCACGGATGGTTTCTTCGTCGTGTTCCACCACAATCAGAGTGTTGCCCAGATCTCGCAGGCGAAACAGGGTTTGCAACAGGCGCTCGTTGTCCCGCTGGTGGAGGCCAATCGAGGGTTCGTCCAACACGTAGAGCACCCCCGTCAAGCCGGAGCCCATCTGGCTGGCCAGCCGGATCCGCTGCGCCTCGCCCCCGGAGAGGGTCATGGCCGGACGGGCCAAGGTGAGGTAGTCGAGGCCCACATCCACCAAAAACTGCAGCCGGGTTTTGATCTCCCGCAGCACCAACTCGCCGATCTGCGCTTGGCGGGGGGTAAGGTTTAGCTGCTCCAGGCGGTGCAGGCAGTCGCGGATGGAGATCTCGGTGAGATCGGTAATGCGGTAGCCGCCGATGCGCACGGCCAGAGCTTCCGGCTTGAGACGGGATCCCCCACAGGCGGAACAGGGACGGTAGGTGAGGTAGGCTTCCAGCTTTTGCCGATAGATTTCGGAAGTGGTTTCCTGATAGTGCCGCTGCAATTGGGGAATCACCCCCTCATAGCGGCGATAGTACCCCCGGCCTCGGTACTGAGATTCCGCCTCGGCGATGTAGACCTCCTGGTCGGCGCCGTAGAGGATGATCTGCTGTTGCTGGGGGGTGAGATCACACCAGCGGCTGCTGAGGTCGAAGCCAAAAGCCTTGGCGGCTCCCGCCAACAAAGCCAGATAGTAGGGGTTCTCCCGCTCTGCCCAAGGGGCGATGGCCGCGTACAAGGGGAGCTTGGGATCGGGCACGATCCGCTCGGGGTCGAAGATGGGCTCAAAACCCAGCCCATGGCAGACAGGACAGGCCCCAATCGGCGAGTTGAAGGAAAACAGGCGCGGCGACAGCTCGCCCATCACCGAACCGTGCTCCGGGCAGGCAAATTGCTCAGAAAAAATCAGCTCCGTTGGCTTGCCGTTCAGGTATTGCCCCGCCGACTCGGCCACCTTTTGCAGCAGATGTTCTCGCTCCTCTTCCCGCGGCAGCAGCTCCACCACCGCAATTCCTCCGGACTGGCGCAGGCAGGTTGCCAGAGAATCGGCCAGTCGCTCCGCTATGTCGGGGCTCTTGACCAGCCGATCCACCACAACCTCAAGGGTGTGGGTTTTGTTTTTGGCTAACTCGATCTCCTCGCTCAGATCCCGCACCTGGCCGTCGATGCGCACGCGCACAAACCCTTGCTGGCGCAAGCTTTGCAACAGGTTGGCATGGGTGCCCTTTTTCCCCTTCACCACCGGCGAGAGCAACTGAAACCGCGTCCGATCCGGCAGAGCCATGATCTGATCCACAATCTGATCCACCGTCTGGGGGGCGATCACCCGGTTGCAATGGGGACAGTGCGGGATCCCAGCTCGCCCATACAGAAGCCGCAGGTAGTCGTAGATTTCGGTAACGGTGCCAACCGTCGAGCGGGGGTTGTGGCTGGTGGACTTTTGATCGATGGAGATGGCCGGACTCAGCCCTTCGATGCGATCCACATCCGGCTTGTCCAGTTGCCCCAAAAACTGTCGCGCATAGGCGCTGAGGGATTCCACATAGCGCCGCTGTCCCTCGGCAAAGATGGTGTCGAAAGCCAAGGAGGACTTGCCCGATCCGGAGACGCCCGTGAATACCACCAGGCGATCGCGCGGGATCCGCAGGTTGACATTTTTGAGGTTGTGCTGCCGCGCCCCCACCACATGAATTTCGTTTTGGCTGGACATCTCACCACCTTTTCGCGCAGCGTGTCACAGGTATCCCGTCGAGACCGGCGAGTAACAAAATCTTAACGATTCTTAGCTAACGATTCTAATGCCCTTCGCTTTGTCCAGAAGGGGATCCCAGCCGACCAGGGGACGACAAATCGGTAGCAAAAAAGACTTGGCTATGCTGGAAAGGATTGAATCCCAAGGGCCATGACCTGGACACTGCCATCCGTTCAAAAGGTGTTTGTTTACCTGTTGGTGGGGATTGCCTTCACGGCTCTTTGTCTGGGGGATCAGGCTTTGTCGCCACCGGTGATTGGTGTCTGTTTGGCAGCGGGGGCCTGCAGTTGGTTTTGGGAGCCGCCAAGGATTGCTTTTGCCCGCTATGCCCCCCTGTGGATGCCCCTGACGGTGGCGGTGTTGCTTAGCCTGCTGGCTTTGGTTATCTTTGGGATCCTTCCCTTTTCCGATGGGGCCATTGGCTTGGTGCTTTACCTAACGGGGGCCAAGCTGTTTCAGCGGGAACGGGCAGCCGATCACATCCAGTTGGCGGTGCTGTCTCTGCTGCTGATGGCCATTGCCACCCTGTTCAACGAAGACATCAGCTTTGGGCTGCTGTTTTTGCTGTACGTGGGGGTAGGGCTAATCAACCTCACCCTTTACCACCTGCGCCTGCAAGCAGAGCAGCACCCGCAGGCAGCCAGCCAAACCCGTGGCATCAACCTCAACTTTTTGGGCTTTCTCGGATCCCTGGCTTTGCTGGCGGTGATCCTATCCGTGGCTTTGTTTTTCTTGTTCCCGCGGGTCAGTTTAGGAATTCTGGGTCGCCAGGCCCGCTCGCCGGTGATGACCACTGGCTTTGCCGAGGAAGTCAGCCTGGGAGCATTCGGCACCCTCAAAACCGATAACACCGTTGTCATGCGGGTGGAATTTCCGGCAGGGGTGCCGCCCCGTGTGGAGTCCCTCTACTGGCGCGGGATCAGCTTCGATCGCTACGATGGACGGGCCTGGTCGCGAACGCTAGACCGCTTCATCCCCATTTTCCCCAACGCAGCAGGGGTATTTGATCTCTCTGCCTCCAGCTTGATCCCCACTGCTCCCGACCTGCTGCTTCTCCCCTTGGAGCAGCTTATCTATCTGGAGCCGCTGGTCACCAACACCGTTTTTGGGGTGGCCCCGCTGGTGGAGATGGAATGGCTGGAGCGGGGCGGAGCAGCGACGGTGCAACAAGCTTGGCAACGGCAGAATCGCCGCCTCATCCTGAGCGAGACCGGAGATGTTGGCCATTCTCTGCCTCGGCAGGTGCCCCATCTCTACCGTGCCCGGAGCCGGATCCCAAGGGAGTTGGGCCCGCGCTTGCGCCGGCTGAGCCACGCAGAGCTGCTCAATGCCCTCGATGCGGTTCAACGGGAAGCCTATCTGCAACTACCGCAAGATTTGGATCCGCGCGTTCCGGCTTTGGCGGAGCAGATCACCGCTGGGATCCCTGACGTTTTCAGCAAGATGACCGCCTTGCAGAATTACCTGCTGGAGAACTACGCCTATACCACCGATCTGCCGGATCCCGGCCCTGAACCGCCTTTGGAAGCCTTTCTGTTCACCCATCGGCGGGGCCACTGCGAATATTTCGCCACAGCCCTGACGATACTGGCCCGCAGCATTGGCATCCCGGCCCGGATGGTGAATGGCTTTTTGGGCGGGCGCTGGGTGGCGCAGGAAAATTATCTGGCAGTACGCAATGCCGACGCCCATTCCTGGACAGAGATCCCCTTTGGCCCCTACGGCTGGGTCATCTTTGACGCTACGCCGGCAGAGGCCAATGTTAGTCAGCGGCAGAGCTGGTGGGATCCCCTTCAAGATTTCTACGACAGCTTGCGCTTCCGCTGGTTTAAGTACGTCATCCAGTACGACCTATCCACCCAGCAGCAGATCTGGCGGCAGATTCAGGAGATGGCCAGCGCTGTAGCCGCCTCTCCGGATCGAGAGGATGTCGGTGCTGGCTTCCGTCGCAGCCTGGTTGCCTTGGGGCAAACGTTGCAGCAGAATGGCCTGCCGGTGTTGGGGGTGGTTTTGATCACCGGATCCATGGCCTATTGGGGTCGCCGCCGCCGCTATCAGGCCGTGCGCTGGCAGGATGGGGGGTGGATTCTCCTAGCCACTGCCGGCAATGGGGTGGTGATGGGATCCCTGTGGCAGCCTCCGCCCCCCTGGCTCACCTGGATGGTTGGCCTCTTGCTACCGAGTCTGGCCTTTGCTGGGATGCGCTGGAGTCCGGCAGCTCTGCCCAAGTCGCAGCAGCGCCGCCAGCTTATCTCAAGGCTTTATCTGCAACTGCGGGATCTGGCGACGGCGGTGGGGATCCCAGCCCACCTAGGCCCTGAGGCCTGCCTGGAACACTTGCGCCACTCCGACTTACCACAAGCCCAGGTGGCCATCCAGTTCTTGGAGCGCTACCTGGAGGTGCGCTTCGGTGGGATCCCGTTGGAGGTGGGGGAACTGCAGCGCTGGCAGCAGCAACTCAGACAGCTTAGGCAAGCATGGCAGCCACTGGCCAAAAACCCCGCCATCACCTCCAGAAGAGCCACTTGACCAGAGGGACGGCTGCGCCTTAGAACAGGTACCCCAAAAGCCCTGCGAGAAGCCTTGACAGTTATGAGACAGTTAAGAGATAGTTAACGTTAGTTATAGACCCCGTAAGCTGCACTGTCAGACGGGGAGATCGCTCAGTGGCGCACTCGCTTCAGGCACGTTTCGCGCTGCTGGATTGCTATGCCCTTGCAAACTCATCTGAAGCTGTGTTACGTTTTTCAACGTTCAGCTTCGAACGAGCAAGGGCGTGTTAGCTATGCGTAGCTATTCTTTGAGGGCAGCGTTGGCTGCGACTGTATGCGTTTTGTCTTCTTCCGTCTTCTCCTCTAGTGTGGCTCAAGCGGCGCCTCAGCCGACCGGAAACGGGGCCATCTTCTTCCACCCGGATGGCACTTCGGCTTCCCACTGGGACATCACACGCATTCTCCACTACGGCCCCGATGGCTTTCTGAACTGGGATCGTCTTCCCGTGATTACCACCTATCGCGGGCACCTTTTCGACCAGCTTGGGGGAACTTCCAACGCCGGAGCGGTGACCCATGCCACGGGAACCCGTGCCCACGCCAAGAGCTTTGGGTTGGATCCGGACGGCAAGGAGTATCCTTCTGCCAACGGCACCCTGAACACGATCATGGAAGATGCCGTGGCGGCAGGCTTGGGTACGGCTCTGGTGCAAACGGGATCCATCATTGAGCCGGGGACGGCTGCCTTCGTTGCCAAAGCTGCCAAGCGCAGCGACTATGAGGAGATTGCCCTGCAGGTGGTGGAGTCGGGGGTGGACATCATTCTCGGGGCTGGCGAGGAATGGCTGCTGCCGGAAGGTGTCCAGGGCCGCTTTGGCCAAGGGAAGCGCAAGGATGGCCGCAACCTGATTGAGGAGGCCAAGAAAAAGGGGTACGCCGTTGTCTACACCCGCGACGAGCTGCTCAAGCTGCCGGCAGATGTCTCCAAGGTTTTGGGGGTGTTCAACGTCGAGGACACCTTCTACGACAAGCCTGAAGAAGAGTTGCGGAAAGAAAACTTGCCCAACTACATCGCCAGCGCCCCCACCATTGCCGAGATGACCGAATTTGCCCTGGCGCGGATCTCCCGCAATCCTAAGGGCTTCTTCGCCGTCATCGAAGAAGAGGGCACCGACAACATGTGCAATAACCTCAATGCCTCTGGCTGCCTGGAGGCTATGAAGCGGGCCGACGATGCCATCGGGGTGATTCTCAACTTTATCGAGAAGAATCCCAAGACCTTCATGATCACCACCAGCGACAGCAATGCCGGTGGCATGCAGTTGGTGGATGTCGAGTCCGCCGAGGAGCCGCTGCCCCCTACTGACCCCGAAGGCAGTGGTGCCCCCATTGACGGGGTTGACGGCACCGGTAGCAAGCCGTTCATTTCCGCTCCCGACAAAAATGGCAAGCGCTTTCCCTTTGCCGTGGCTTGGGCCAGTAAGGATGACGTGGGCAGCGGCGTCATCGCTCGCGCTGCGGGCTTGAATGCCCAAGAGCTGGTGCCGACCACCGGGATCCTGAACACGGACATTTATCGGATTCTCTACTTCGTGCTCTTCGGGGAGCGCATCCCCAGCGAGCTGAAGCCCTAGTGCTGCAGTTACCTGCTTTGGACGGGCATTTGCCTTAAGCTCTGGTAGCCACGGGGGATCCATTGGATCCCCTTTTTTTACGAGACTACACAACGCTTGGATTTCTATGATCGTTTGATCGTTGAACAGACTTGGAGTACCCCTGCTGCACCGCCTGGTAGCGCCGTTTGAACTCCTGCTGCTGCACCTTGTGATCCACGATGGGATCCGGATAGCCACAACTTCGCCGTTCCCGCAAAGCCCAGGCTCCCTTGGGGTCATCTCCCACCCACAGCAGAGCAGGCGTATCCAGCCCTGCCAGCTCCGGCAGATAGCGGCGGATGTACTCTCCTTCCGGGTCATAGCGGGCCGCTTGGTTGGCCGGGTTGAAAATGCGCAGGGGCTTGGGATCCGTTCCCACACCGGCGCTCCACTGCCAACCGCCGTTATTGGCCGCCAGATCCCCATCCACCAGCTTTTGCATAAAGTAGCGTTCTCCCCAGCGCCAATCGATGAGCAGATCCTTGGTTAAAAAGCTGGCTACAATCATGCGGCAGCGGTTGTGCATCCAGCCGGTTTCGTTCAGTTGGCGCATGGCCGCATCCACAATGGGGTATCCCGTCTGCCCCGCACACCAAGCCTGAAACCAGTCCTGCCGATTGTCCCACTCCAGTGCATCAAAGGCTCGTCGATAGGCTCCGGTTTCCACGTGGGGCCAGTGGGCCAAGACATGCTTGTAAAACTCTCGCCAGCACAGCTCCTGCCGCCAAGTTTGCAAGCTGCTTTCGGCTTCTTCGCTGCGCACCTCGGCCTCTACTTCTCGCGTGGCCTGCCAAACCTGGCGAATGCCGAGGGTTCCCCAACACAAGTGGGGGCTGAGCAGAGAGGTGCCCTGTTCAGCCGGGAAATCGCGGGATCGCTCATAGTCTAAAATGCGCAACCCCTGACAAAAGTCTTCCAAAAGGGCCTGAGCTGCTGCTTCCCCCGCTGCCGGGATCCGCTGTTCGCAGACAAAGCCCAAATCCGCCAAAGTGGGCAGAGGCTGCGCCTTCAGACCGGACACCGGTTGTAGCCCTTTGGGAATCGGGTAGGGATCCCGCTTGGGCAAGCTCGCCCACCTGCGCCAGAAGGGAGTGAAGACCGAATAGGGCTCCCCCGCTTGGGTCAACACTTCCCCCGGCCCGTGCAGCAGCATATCTTGGTAGGAGAAGGACTGGATCCCGGCTGCGGCCAAACTGGCCTGCACTCGACTCTCTTGCTGTAGGGCGAACGGCTCCCCATCGGCATTCCAAAACACGGCCCTGGCTCCCAGGTCTGTGGCCAAGCACCGCAACTCCACCGAGGGATCCCCCAGCCGCCAGATCAGCGGGATCCCCATCTGGGCGTAGCGCTCTTGGAGCTCTTGCAGAGCCTGAAGCAAAAAGGCCACCCTAGCTGGGGCCATGTCCGACCGTCTCAGCATCTGCGGGTCGAAAATGAAGACAGGCACCACCTGAGAGCTGCGCTGGGCTGCCTCATGCAGGGCTGTGTTGTCCCCTAACCGCAGATCGCGACGATGCCAAAGCAAAACGGGGGAAGTCATAGGCTGCCAAGCAATGGGATCCCATCTTGGCTGGTTTCCACCGCCTCTTTCAACTCACTCCCCCCAAGGCCGGGATCCTGGGCAGCCAGAAGCTACACTGCGTTGTAAAGAACCTTGAAGAACCCTATCAAAGCTCTAGACTGTCGAACACCCGACTGGGACAATAGCGGCAGCGCTCATCCGGCTTTTGCTGGCCATCGCTGTATCCCATCGCGTAAGCTGTATCCCCCAACATCACCACAAGCTGAGTCAGCTTCAGCGAGAGCAACGGGTCAAGCGGCTCCGTCACATTCAGCATGAACTGCTCAATGGAGCGCCGCAGCGCCTCTGGCGTCTTGATCATCACGTCTCCATCCATCCATCGATGGCTTTAGGTATTCATACTCAAGGCAAGATGGACATGGACTCAGGATAAAGGTGGAAGGAAGAGATGCTCGTAGCATTGGCTACTGTTCTTGGGATCGAGCCGGCAAGGGCTGAGCTGATACATTTACGCTGAACACTGCTGAACATCACTGTTCAACTATGCAGCGATAGCATTCTGTTTGTTTCCAAACAGAATGGCGGTATCCCGCAAAGCTTTGAGTAGAATACCCAAAGCGCAGTTTCCGTGTCGTCTTACTACCAATTTTCTGCTTTGCTTTGGCTACCATGTTGGCAGACTCGAAAGTAAACAGAAAGATCAACTGGTAGTAATCCGTACTGAACATATTATACATTATTTTCAGTATAGTTGAGCTTATTATTGACTAGAGTCATGCTCCACACCAGCCAGAGCAGGCTTGCGGATGATGTTAGCCTAGGTATCCAAAAATGGCGACAGCGCGACGGGTGGCACGGGTAGCAGAGCTGATCAAACGAGAGGTCAGCCAAATCCTGCTCTCGGAGATCAAAGATGACCGGGTTGGGGCAGGGATGGTCAGCATTGTGGATGTCGAGGTTTCCAATGACCTGCAAAACGCCCGCATCTTCGTCAGCATTTATGGGGATGAGACAGCTCAACACCGAGCTATGGAAGGGCTAGCAGCGGCCACACCCTTTGTGAGGCGGGAAATCGGCCAGCGCCTCAGCCTGCGACGGGTGCCAACGGTGGCGTTTTTGCAGGATCGCTCTTTGGAGCGGGGATCCCGCGTTTTGGCCCTGCTCAACCAACTGAGACCGACCTTTGAGGCCAAGGCCCAGACTGGGGTTGAGGAACCGCTAGAGAACACCGCCGAGGGCGAAGAAAACGAATCGAGCGGCGAATAGTTGCACCATTTCGAGGGATCCGCGCTGGAGCTCAGCCTGCTTTGCACGAGAGAGCAAAGGATCTGCCTTGATGGCCACTAGATAGAGGGGCCTTTGCTTTGCAGCAATGCGGACAACATGGAAGAAAGGTTTTTTACCGTTCGTGTCGCGTAAGCGGGCCCTGAAGTTTTTGGATTTGTTAGGCTTAAGGGAGCTATACAGCCCTTCCCCCGATCGTCTATCCGTACAGGACTCCATGTCTGCGGCACACTTGCGCAAACCAGAGCGCTCTGCTCCAAAGGGCAGCGGCGTTGTTGTGGTCAACCTGCGAAAGGGCTGTAAGGTTGCTGTCCATGCCTTTCCTGCCTTTTCATGGATGTTCAAAGCCCACTGCAACCGGATCCCTCTCTAGGGGGTGCTACTCCACTCCAAGCTCTGCAGGCCCTAAACCAGAGTGTTGCCGAAGCTTTGGTTTCCTGCTTGAAAGGGCAACCCCAACAGGCCACTCAGCACCTTTTGCTGGCTCTGCCGCAGCTCATGGCGGCTCTGGGGGCCTTGAGGCAAAAATCTTCCCTTCGCGTGAGCGGGCCGGAGGCCTTGGCCGAGCCTGCAGGTTGCCCTTCAGAAGCCAAGCCCAAGCGCATCATGCACATCGAAGGCAATCGCGTGGAAGTGTGGGTGGATAACCAAATTCGCAGCAGTTGGAGCATTTGGTCGGTGGGAGATCTCAAGGAAGTCTGTCGGCTGGCAGAAGAGTTCGACTGTGGCCTCAGCTATTCTCTAGGAGGAAACTCAGAGTCTCAGTCGGAGATGCTGCTGTTGCCCTCCAATTCTGCTGATTTGTCCGACCGGCTCTCCAACCCCGTTCACGTAAGCGGGCCGGAGGCCCCAGGCTCTGCCGCCTAGCACCCCCAGCTTCGGTTGCTGCTTTTGCTGTTCAAATCCCCATGGCAGAACCCCAACGGCTACAGAAGCTCTTGGCTCAGCAGGGATTGGCCTCGCGTCGCCAGGTGGAAGCCTGGATCCTGGCCGGGCGCGTTCGGGTCAATGGGAAGGTGGTCACTGAGCTGGGCTCCAAAGCCGACCCAGAGCGGGATTGCATCGAGGTGAATGGGCAAGTGATCCCTTTGGCCAAGGATCCGGCGCGCTATGTGTTGCTCCTGCACAAGCCAGTGGGGGTTTTGTCAACCTGTGCAGATCCTTGGGGACGCAAGACGGTGCTGGATCTGCTCCCCCCATCTTGGAAACGGCAAACCCGCCTCTACCCGGTGGGCCGGCTGGATGCGGACAGCAGTGGCGCTTTGCTGCTCACCAATGATGGCGACTTGACCTTGAAGCTGACCCATCCGCGCTATCATCTGCCCAAAACCTACCGGGTACAGGTACAAGGGCATCCGAGTCAGGCCACTCTGCAACATTGGCGAGACGGAGTAGACTTAGAGGGGTACACCACTCTGCCGGCGGAGGTGGAGTTTTGTCCTGCCCCGGATTTCCGGCAAAGGGAGCATCCCAATTGCTCCTGGCTGAGGGTGGTGTTGTTTGAGGGACGCAACCGGCAAATTCGGCGGGTGGCGGAGCGTCTTGGGCATCCGGTGCTCAGCTTACATCGGGAAGCCATTGGCCCACTGGGCTTGGGCAACCTGAAAGCAGGCCAGTTCCGCCAGTTGGATCCCCATGAGCTCCAAGCTTTGCTGGCCCCTCTCACCGGGCACAGCAGCTCATCCTCGCAAGGACTCCGTCCCGCTTACGCGCAAGGACTCCGTCCCGCTTACGCGAACGGGAAGCGCCCTCTAAGGCCTCCGGCCCGCTCACGCGATTAGCTCGTCAGAGCCTCTAACTGAGTGCAAACTCTCACAGTAGCCTCCTTTCTTCCGCAGGTGGCCAAATGATGCAAGAGCCAGCATACTCTTTAGAAGCCCTGGGATCCCTGTTGCGGCAAACACGGGAGGCACGGGGACTGACGTTGACAGAAGTAGCTAACGATACCTTCATTCGCTGCCAATATCTGCAGGCGCTGGAGGAAGCTGACTTGAGCCGGTTACCGGAGCCGGTGTATGTGCAAGGGTTTCTCAAGCGCTATGCCGACTATTTGGGGTTGGATGGCGAAACCCTCTCTCGGCGTGCCTCTCCGCTTTTAAAGGCCTCCGGCCCGCTTACGCGATCGGCCAAAACCCCCCGCGCGCCAGCTCCTCTTGCTGTTGTCGGCCAGCAACCTGCCTTTGCCCTGCGTCCTCTCCACCTTTGGGCTGCTTATGTGGTGCTGATTGTGCTGACGGTGGGGGGATTGTCGGCTCTTTTGGAAGGCACAGGCAATCCCTTTGGGCGTTGGCTGGTGAGCCTGTCAACGGTCAGTCGGGAGGGATCCGGCCAGCAACCGCCTGCTGCCAACTCCCCGGATCCCACTCTGTCGGCAGCTCAGCCCACGGCCCGCCAACTGTTTCCCACCCTCGACCAATGGACGCGCATTCAGGGCGTCTTCCCCGAGGTCTTGGATGCTCACTCAGGGGGGGCGGGGCGCAAGCCGGTGCGTCTGGATATTCGCGTTGTGGAGCGCCCTTCCTGGTTGCGGGTCATCGCCGATGGGCAAACGGTTTTTGAGGCCACCTTACAGCCAGGGGCCGAGTTGAATTGGGAAGCGGAGCAGTCAATCGTGTTGCGTACCGGCAATGCGGGCGGTGTGTTGGTGACCTTTAACGACCGGGAGCTTGGAGTGATGGGCCGACTTGGGGAAGTGAAAGAGCTGATGTTCGAGCCGGGGTTGGATATTCAGTCGCTGCAGTAGGAACCCAGCCAAATGATCATCCCGTTGCGCTTGGCGTTATCGGCGGCAGAGTAGGAGCAATCTCCCACCCCTGGGAGCGGAGCTGCTGCAGCAGGTGTCGGACTTTGTCTATGTCTTTATCGCCGGGGTGGCGTTCCACACCACTGGAGAGGTCGATGCCGCTTGGCTGAAGGTGGCTGAGCGCCTGCAGAACATTGTCCGGGTTCAGCCCACCAGCCAGTAGCCAAGGCAAGGGCAGGGAGCGGTGGGCAAGTTCTGACCAATTCAGAGTTCGCCCCGTTCCACCCGCCTGTTGGGGGTGATAAGCATCCAAAAGCAGCATCTCCACACAGTCTCGGTAGAGATGGGCTACTTCCAGATCCGCCGGCTGGCGAATGCGCAGGGCCTTGATGCGGCGGATCCCGGGAAGCCATTCCCCCAATTGCTGACAATCTTGCGGGGATTCTTGGCCATGCAACTGGACAGCCGTGAGGCCCACCGTTTCCACCCAGGCGGCGATGGCGCGGGGATCCTGATCCAGAAAGACCCCCACCTTTTCCACAGGGCCGGGCAGGGATCCCACCCAACGGGCCATTTCCGAGAGGGGCAAATAGCGGGGTGTATTGGGCACCGCAATAAACCCAAGGGCACTCACCCCCAGTGCGGCGATAGCCTCCGCTTGATCCTGACAGGTGATGCCGCAGATTTTGACAAACAACCGGCCCATTGGGAGTGCTAGCTAATAAATAGCTAATAAACAAAGAATAAACACGGTTAGCTGCTGGTTCTTTAGATTTTTCTGAGGGTGCCGATACATCTACTTTTGTTCAGGGCGCATTTGCAAGGGATCCGGGTGCTCCGGGTGAAGCTTGTTGATCCGGTGCACCATTTGCCATAGCCGTCCAAAGTTGCGCTGGTTGAAGTGCATCACCAGCCGTGGCAGATGGGCAATATCTTCCTCGGCTTCCTCCGGCAAAGCCCCAGTTTGCTCGATCCGGCCCGAATCGAGAATGTCGGCAAACTCTTCGTTTAAAATCTCTAGGGCTTCCGGTGAAAGTTTAGTGTTCAAGCGCAAAACCAGGAGCTCTCGCACGTAGCGATTGCTGTGAAAGACGCGATAAAAATCGACAATCTGCTGACAGGCATCTCCCACATCGTCGGTTAGGGTGTAGAGAAAGAGATCCTCTGGGCTGATCAGGCCGCGACCGAGCAGGTGCTCCCGCACGTATTCGTCCCATTCTTTCCAGTAGCAGCCACCTGTTCTGTCTACCAGCACCAAGGGCATGAGCTTGGTTTTTCCGGTTTGCATTAGGGTTAGGCATTCAAAGGCTTCATCCTGAGTGCCGAAACCGCCGGGAAAAAGCACCAGCGCGTCAGTTTCTTTAACAAAAAAGAGCTTGCGGGAAAAGAAATACTTGAAGTTGATAACCCGATCGCTGGCAGCAATGACGGGATTGGCCATTTGCTCGAAGGGAAGCTGGATGTTGAGCCCAAAAGAGTTCTCCAGCCCTGCCCCTCGATTGCCGGCTTCCATGATGCCGCTGCCGCCCCCCGTCATCACCATGAACCCCCGTTGACTGATGCAGTGGGCGAACAACTGGGCCTGGCGATATTCGGGACTTTCTGGCCCTAGCCGTGCCGACCCGAAAACGGTGATCTTGCGTTGATGAGCGTAGTTTTGGAAGGCGGCAAACCCCTGCTCTAGATCCTCAAGAGTGGCCGCCAAGATCTTGGCATCCAAACGGCTCAGCTCTAGGGATCCCATGCGCTGCAGCGACTGCAAAATACGCAGCCAGGCTGTCCGGTTGGGGTGATGCTCCAACTGCTTTAGGCGAGTCTCAGCGTTGGAAAAAACCTCTCGCAGAAGGGAAGAAACAGAATCGGTCAAGCTGGGATCCTAAAGTTCTCTGGGATTCACTTTAATCAGTTCTCAGCACAAAATATCAACCAGGTTCCAATGCAGAACCCAAAAGTTACATTCTGAAACATCCAGGCTCCTGGCCTCAGGGCTGTCCTCAGGCTTCGGCAGGTGTGTCGAAGTGCTTTTCCAGGATCGTGGTCAGAGTTGCCTTGGGTACGGCGCCGACCACCACATCCACCTTCTGGCCGCCCTTGAACAACATCAGGGTGGGAATGCTGCGAATGCCGTACTGGCTGGCAGTTTGAGGGTTCTCGTCAGTATTAATTTTTACAACCTTAACTTTGCCGACATACTGCTCAGCTATCTCCTGAACCACAGGAGCCACCATCCGGCAGGGGCCACACCAAGGTGCCCAAAAATCGACCAAAACCGGAATATCGCTGCGCAGCACCTCTGCCTCAAAGGTAGCATCAGCGATATCTATTGCTGCAGACATGCTTGGAGAACTCCTGAAACAATACCTATCATGGTTTCTAATCTTAGCACAGCTCTCTGGCTGCTGCTGACCGAAAACTCGGCGTCGCAGGCCCCGGCATTCATGCCTGGGGATAAGTCACCGTCTCATGACAGGACGGGAGACTCGCTCCACCCGCTTATGGAAGGGTGCAGCGTTAAAGGTGAAGTAGAAGTATCTGGGGTGTTTTGGCATCTCAGTAGTTGAGGAGATGGCGTCCCCCACGAGGATATAGGCCCTCGTGTAGCCCATTGCAACGAAGCGCGAGGAGCGTGGAGCGATGGAAAAAATCCCCCGGCTTTAGCCGTGGGGAGAACGTTAACGATCTGGCTGGACTGGCCGGATTAGCATTGGTGAGCTGGGATCCCTTAGACAAATACCATTGGCTTATGACGGATTTTCTCGAAAGCAGCCGCATCAAAACGGTAGAGGGTTGCCGGTCTGCCTGTGCCTTGGGTGCTTTTCTGGCCGGTATCCCGCAAAATGCCCAGTTTTAGCAGGCGGGCGCGAAAATTGGAGTAGTCGGAGAACCCCTCGCCCAAAACGGTGCCGTAGAGCTGGTAGACCTCCCCTAGCGTGAAGGTGGCGGGCAAAATGTCAAAGGCAATCGGACTGTACTCCAACTTGGCGCAGAGGCGACGGCGGGCGTAGCGGCAAATCTCTTCGTGGTCAAAGGCCAAGGGGGGAATCTGGTCGGCGGGATACCAGGCAATGCCCTCCACTCCGTCCGCCAGCAATTCAGCATCCTGGAACCGCACTAGGGCAAAGTAGCTGACCGACAGGTAGCGCACCCCATAGGCATCCTCGGCCTCGCGGGGATCCCGCTCCGGCCCCCCAAAGGTGTAGAGCTGCTCCAGATAGAGGTTCCTAACACGAATCTTCTCGGCCAAGATGCGATAAGCCGCTGCTTCCAAGGATTCTGAGCGCCGCACCAGCGTTCCCGGCAGAGCCCAGCAACCGCGGAAGGGATCCTCCCGCCGCCGCACCAGCAGCACCAGAAGGCGATTCTGCTCGGTATCGATGGAGAAAATGACCGCATCCACGCCCACCCGGAACTCCGCCATGGCGATCCGGTTCTCCGATGTGCCTGCCACGATGCGGGATCCCTGCATAGCTTGGCATCGAATCCTCCACCAACAGCCTACCCAGTTTGTCGCTCCAGAGGGAGCCGCCGGCATGAACCACCGTCTTGCCGGTCTAAGCCTTGTCTGGGGCAAGGGCTTGCGTGTTCTGGGGGGAAGATGCGTTGCCGAGGGTGTGCAAAAGAACCTCGATGTCAGGCAACACTTTTGCCTTTTGCCCGATTTGGCTCTTTTTCAGCCACAGATGGCCCCTCAGAGAGGGGAAACAGCCGACCTTGTCTGACAGCGATCTGAACCCGCGTGCCCACAGGCAGAGCTTCCCGCGCCAGAGCGTGCAGTTCTTTGCCGGTCTCTGTGATCAGGCAATAGCGGTACTCTCGTCCCAAAAACTGCCGATCCCGAATGACAATGCCTCCCTGAGGATCAGGGTGCAAATGCAACTCCTCCTGGCGAACCATCAACTCTGCGCAGCGTAAACCGGGGTCGGGCTGATTCCTCAAAGCCTGGAATGGGATGTGCAGCAACTCTTCAGCCTGCCAACCCAACTCCCGCCGCTCGCAGCGGAGAAAGTTGGCTTGGGTAATGAACTCTGCCACAAAGCGGGTAGCCGGCTCCCGATAGACCTCCTCCGGGGATCCCCATTGCTCAATACGGCCTTCCCGCATCACCGCCACCCAGTCGGAAAGGCAGAGAGCCTCCTCTTGGTCGTGGGTGACAAAAATGGCCGAGGTCTGGGTTTGCTTGAGGATTTTGCGGATTTCTTCCCGCAGGTAGTAGCGCACCTGCACATCCAAATTGCTCAGGGGCTCATCCAACAGAATTAAGCTGGGCTTGGGGGCCAAAGCCCGCGCCAAAGCCACTCGCTGCTGTTGCCCACCCGAAAGCTCGTGGGGATAACGATGGGTGTAGTCTTCCAGGCCCACCAACCGCAACACCTCGTAAGCTCGTTCGCGCGCCTGCTGAGACGGATTTGGCAACTCGGCCAGGGGAGAGCGAGGGTCGCTGCGCAACGCTGACGCGGTCACACCGGTGAACCGTAGGCCATTCACGACAGTGGGCCGTAGGCCAAACATCACATTCGCCAACACATCCAAGTGGGGAAAAAGGGCAAAATCTTGAAACACCAACCCCACTCCCCGTCGCTCCGGTGGGATCCACTGCCCCTCCCCGGCCACAACCTGCCCCCCCAGGAGGATCCGCCCGCTATCCGGCTGCTCAAATCCGGCAATGGTGCGCAATAAGGTGGTTTTCCCACAGCCCGATGGGCCCACAATGCCGAGGATGTCTCCTTGGGGCAGGCGAAACTCAACTTCCCGCAAAACCAACTGCCGCTGGCCGGGAAACCCCTTGCTGATGCCCTCGAGCTGAAGGATGTAGGAGGGATCCTCGCGCACGGCAGTGGGACTTGGAGAAAACAAGAACTCAGCCATGACGGTTGTTGTTGCAAAAGATTTTCACTATTTTTACCACACTACCATGTCCCCGGATCCCGTCCAACCGGATCGAGATCCAACAGCCAGCAGCCAGATCTTGAGCAGGACAGAATAAGGTTTCTACGCCTCGCCCTGATTCCAAGCGAAGCAGCGGAAAATCAGTGTTAAACTTAGTTAACGAAGTTTCTCAGGCCTGGGCGGCGCTTGCTTGTGTGGCGCACTCCAGAGGCTTGTTCTAAATGAGTTTTGAGACAAAGTTTCCCGAACGTGCTCTGATTACAGGGGCCAGTCGAGGGATCGGCAGAGCTGTAGCCCTAGCCCTAGCTCGACAAGGGATAGCAGTAGCTCTGGTGGCCCGTTCCCAACCTGATCTGCTGGCGGTGCAAGCCCAAATCCAAGCCCAGGGCGGCAAGGCAGCGATTTTTCCCATCGACTTGGCCGACCTAGCGGCTCTGCCCCAGCAGTTGCAGGCTCTCCTGGATCGATTTGGCGTCTGCGATGTCTTGGTCAATAATGCGGGCATAGCCCATGTTGGCCCCTTGGCCACCTTACCCTTGTCGGATTGGCAGCGAGTGATCGACTTGAACTTGACGGCAGCTTTTCTGTGCGCCCAAGCCGTACTTCCCGGAATGCGCCGGCAGCGCTTCGGCACGATTGTGAACGTCATCTCGATTGCGGGCAAGCGAGCTTTTCCCAACTGGGGAGCCTACTGTGCCAGCAAGTTCGGCCTGATGGGCTTTTCTCAAGCTCTGGCCGAAGAGGAGCGACAGCATGGCATTCGGGTCACCAGCTTGTGCCCTGGTGCCGTGGACACGTCCCTCTGGGATACGGACACGGTGGGAGTCAACTTCGACCGCTCCAAAATGCTCTCGCCGGAATGGGTAGCCGATTTGATTGCCTACATTGTTCGGTTGCCCACAGGCGCGGTGGTGGAAGATCTCACCTTCATGCCTGCGGTGGGAGCCTTTTAGACCTGGCTGGTTTGGGGTTGCCCGTGACTTGGGAGGGTTTTGGCTATCGCAGCTTTTGACTGGATGCCCCTTGAGCTGAGTTGCACTGAGTTCTCTTAGCCTTTCGTTCAACAAGGAATATCCTGCTATGACCCTTGCAAAACCCGGATCTGGCTCGCAATCTCGAATGGATGACAAAGCCCATTTCAAGTCTCGGGTGATTCGAGATCGAGCCACTTTTGCGGAAGAAGAATTGGGTAGCTCGGATGTCTCAGATCCGGCTATGGTGGCGGCGGTGGAGACGCTGCTGCGGGGGATCGGGGAGGATCCCCAACGGGAGGGGCTGCGAAAAACCCCGGAACGAGTGGTTGCGGCTTTGAAGTTTTTGACCAGTGGGTATCGGCAGTCTTTGGAGGAGCTACTGAACAGTGCCATCTTTGATGAGGGCCATGACGAGATGGTGCTGTTGCGGGATGTTTCTCTGTTTAGCCTGTGCGAGCACCATCTGCTGCCCTTTATCGGCAAAGCCCATGTGGCCTACATCCCCAAGCAAAAGGTGGTGGGCCTAAGCAAAATTGCCCGTATCGTCGAGATGTACTCCCGTCGCCTGCAGGTTCAGGAACGCCTGACACGGCAAATTGCTGAAGCCTTGATGGAGGTGTTGGATCCCTATGGGGTGGGGGTGGTTATCGAGGCTACCCACATGTGCATGGTGATGCGGGGGGTACAGAAAGCTGGCTCCTGGACGGTCACCAGCTCGATGGTGGGGGTGTTTCAAGAGGATCCCCGTACCCGTGAGGAGTTTTTGAGTCTTATTCGCCATCCGTCCAATTTTTAGGGAGCTTCCCGGAGCTTTGCCGGTGGTTGGGTTGAGTTAACCCTCTGCTCAGGCTGGGAATACTAGCCTAAGATTGACTCAAACCCTGCCAGAAGCGAGGCTTGTCATGAGCGAGGTCAGCCCCGAAAACCAGTTTCCCACCGATTTGGACTCCAATTGGCAGCCCCCGGCTCCGCCGGTCATGCAGCGTCCGTCTCGTCCGGCTGCTCAAACGCCCCCGGTGGAGCCCCCAACGCAACTGGATCCGGTGCTGGGTTCAGCTTCCCAAGGGATGGGATCCCGGCCTGTCAACGCCAAAAGCCCCCCCAACCCCATTCTGGGTCGGCCCCTTCCGCCTGGTGTGGCTGTCGCTCCCCCTCAGGTACCGGTGCCTGTGCCGGGCTCTGCCGCTTCTCCTCAGATGCCCCCGCCCACCCCGGCTGCTGCTCGGCCTCCAGTGCCGCCGCCCAGCCCCAATCCTGCCGCTCCGCCTTTTGCGCCACCAGCTCGCCCAACGGCTGCCGGTCGGATCCCAGTGGCCCCGGCTACTCCTGCGGGCCTGACTCTGCGCCAACTGGTGCAGGAAGCCTATGACAAAGGCTACTCCGATATTCATTTGGGGGTGGGGGAAGTGCCTCGCTTTCGGGATCGGGGGCAGATGCTCTTGACCAACTACCCGGTCACCACCACCGAGATGTTCTATGGCTGGCTGCGGGAAAGCCTGCCGGAGAACCAAATTCGCCAGTTTGAAGAATGTTTGGAACTGGATACCGCCATCCAGTACGAGGGTTTGGTGCGTTGTCGGGTCAACTGCTTTGTTTCCTTGCTTGGCCCGGCTATGGTGATGCGTCTGATCCCGTTGAAAATTTTGACGCTGGAGCAGTTGCGGGCGCCGGAAGTCTTGAAGCGCATTGCCGAAGAGCACAAAGGCTTGGTTTTGGTGACCGGCCCCACCGGATCCGGTAAGTCCACAACCTTGGCAGCGATGGTGGACTACATCAATTCCAACTTTCCCAAACACATCATTTCCATCGAGGATCCCATCGAATTTGTCCACCAGAGCAAGAAATCGATGGTGCGGCAGCGGGAGGTCGGGATCCACACCCTGGAGTTTGCCAATGCCCTGAAAGCCTCTCTGCGGGAAGATCCGGACATCATCCTGATTGGGGAGATGCGGGATCGAGAGACGGTGGATATTGCCCTAAAGGCTGGCCAGACGGGCCACTTGGTCTTTGGAACCCTGCACACCAACAGCGCCGTCCGCACCATCGAGCGTCTGCTGGGGATTTACAAGCCGGAAGAACAGGAGCCGATGCGCCTGCAACTGGCAGAAACCCTGGTGGCGATCATCGCTCAAACCCTGGTGCGCACCACCGATGGCAAGCGAGCTGCGGCCCACGAGATCATGCGCAACACCGATGCCATTCGCGACTACATCAAGCGGGGGGCGGTGGATGAAATTGAGGAGCTGATCGCCGACGGCTCCTATGAGGGCATGTGTACCATGAATCAATCCCTGTTTAGGCTTTACCAAGAGGGGCGGATTACCGAAGAGGTGTGTCTGGAGGCTGCCCCACGCCGCAATGAGATGGCCCAATGGCTGCGAGGCCGGATCTAGGGCCAGTCTCGAGATGGAGTCACGCCAAAGTGCTTGAGGGAAGGTTTGCCCTATCCTAAACTGGGAGCAGCCGGCGGCGCTGGCTTGCCGAGCTACCTGCTCATCTCTTGGGCCGACCTTGGGCTGGGGGGATGGGTTGCGAATTGATGAACCGAATTGAAAGCAAGTTAGAAAACAGGAGAATCCCTACCGTGAGCGTGATCAACCAGATCATCGAGACCGCAGATGACCAGCTGCGTTACCTCTCAGTTAGCGAACTGGAAGCCATCAGGAATTACATGACCACCGGCGAGAGGCGCTTGCAAATCGCTCAGGTGTTAGCAGAAAACAAAAAGCGCATCATTGACCAGGCCCAGAAGCAGCTATTCGCCAAGCGGCCCGAGTATGTGCAACCCGGTGGCAATGCCTACGGTGACAAGCGCTACAACCAATGTTTGCGAGATTACGACTGGTATCTGCGTCTGGTGACCTATGGCATTATTGCCGGCAGCAAAGAGCCGATTGAGTCTATCGGCCTGATAGGGGTGCGGGAAATGTACAATGCCCTCAACGTACCCATCGCCGGCATGATCGATGCGATTGTCTTTTTGAAGGAAGCTGCCCTCAGCTTGTTGGAGCCGGCGGCAGCCGCTGAAGCCGCCCCTTACTTTGACTACATCATCAATGCCATGAGCTAGGGAACTACAGGGATCCCAAGGCAGCCCGGGCATGTACGGCCACCTGTTCTTGGGAATCCTGGGCCAGTCGGGTCAGTCCGGCGCGAGCGGCTTCTGTTCCCAACTTGGCCAGGGCAATGCAGACGCGGTAGCGCAGTTGCCAGTCGTCGGAATCAATGAGGGGATCCAGGTAGGGGATGGCCCGCGGATCCCCCAGATCGCCCAAGGCAGCGGCAGCGGCTGTGGTGATCAGCTCGCTCTTGTCCTGCAAAGCTTCCACCAGAGTGTCGAAGGCGGCAGGGTTCCCCAGCTCTCCCAGGGCAGCGATGATGCTAAACCGTACCAGCCACTCCGTTTCTCGCCGATAAGCTTCCAGGAGATCGGCCAGGGCCTGTGGCTGCTTGAGATCCCCCAGGGCAGCGGCGGCAGCAGCCCGCACATCGAACTCCGGATCCTCTCGCAAAGAGCGCTGCAAAATGGGCAACAGTAGGTTCGGATCGACGCCAGACAGGGTGCCCATCTGGCTGATGGCAGCATAACGGACGCGGGCATTCTCGTCGTGAATCGCTCGCTGCAGCAATGTCAGGGCTTCTGGCCCAGGCAGTTCTCTGGCTTTGTTGACAGCGCGCAGCCGATTTCCCAAGTCTTGTGAGCTCAACAGCTCCAGCAAAGCGGGCAGTGCCGGAGGATCCCCAGAGGTTGTTGTCATATCCCATTCTCTCCATAACCCTCCTCGGCCATAGCGAGGGAGGAAAAGCCGATGTTATTATCTTGAAGCAGTGCATCCAGTCCCTTGATCTTATGTCCTTATTGCAACAAGAGAAGCAGCAGATCATTGAGAGCTATCGACTGCACGACACCGACACCGGTTCTGCCGAGGTTCAGGTGGCTCTGCTCACCAGTCGCATCAACCAGCTCTCTCAGCACCTTCAGAGAAACCCGAAGGATTTCAACTCCCGCCGCGGCCTGCTGATGATGATCGGTCGTCGCAAGCGTTTGCTCAACTACATCGCCAAGCATTCTCCTGACCGCTTCCGGGAGCTGGCCGAACGGCTGAACATCCGGGTGAAAAAGTAGGCAGCCCATCCAAAACGCTATCGGAGATCTGTCTTCGTGGGCAAATCCAGCCGCCAGTCCAAAACCTTTCGCCGTCGCTCCCCCTCCGCCTCTGTTGAGGTGGAGAAGAAGCCGGCCAAGAAGGAGCCTGTTGCCGTGATTCCCCCTGAGGTCAGCCGGCGGATGGTGCGGCGGATTCTGGTGTTTTCTGGGATCCCTTCGGGGCTAGGTCTGAGCAGCTTTTTTGTGAATTACTATCTCTTGACCAACCACGTGGTTCCTCTGCCCCCTTACTTCACCTTGGCGGAGTCGCTAACTTTGTTTGGCCTTGGTTTTTTGGGCATCAGCTACGGTGTGTTCTCAGCTTCCTGGGATCCCCAGCCCGGATCCCTGCTGGGCATTGGAGAGTTTCGGCGCAATTTGGGCAACGTCATCCAACAGTGGCGGGAATCTGCTGCCCGATCTTCTGAATCTTCCGACTCTGGAGAAGCTTGATTCTTCTCCCATCGCCTTTTCCAGGCCGGTTGCTGCCTACAATCAAGAGGGATCCCATCCATCCCGGCGGCAGCGGCTACCCCCAGTTCTCCAGCATGAAAATAGCCTACTTCGACTGTGCGGCGGGCATTGCCGGCGATATGTGTCTAGGAGCCCTGCTGGATTGCGGGGTGCCTTTGGAGTACCTCAACCGTCAGCTCCAGGCGTTGGGCATCGAGGGGGAATATAGCCTGCAGGTGAGCCGGGTGCAGCGGTGTGGGCAGCCTGCTCTGCAAGCTGTGGTGGAGGTGCTGGGATCCCAGAGTGGGGGATCCCTTGCTCGGCACTGGTCGGAGATTCAGGCTTTGATTGCCGGATCCCAGCTTTCCCCAGCCATCAAGACCCGCAGCCTGGCGGTGTTTGAAAAGTTGGCGCAGGCAGAAGCAAAAGTCCATCAAGTGCCCGTGGAAAAAGTGCACTTTCACGAAGTGGGGGCAGTGGATGCTTTGGTGGATATTGTCGGCACTTGCATCGGCCTGGATTGGCTGCAGGTGGAGCGGGTGTTGTCATCCCCCCATCCTATTGGGGGCGGCTGGGTGAGCACAGAGCATGGCAAATTGGCCGTGCCGGTGCCGGCGGTGATCGAGTTGTGGGAAATGGGCCGCGTGCCGGTGTTCAGCAACGGGGTGGAAGCCGAGCTGGTGACCCCCACAGGAGCAGCCTTGGCTGTGGCGTTGGCGGAAGAGTTTGGCCCCTGTCCGCTGATGCGGGTGGAAAAAGTGGGGCGTGGGGCCGGTGCCCAAGAGCTGCCCATTCCCAACGTGTTTCGTCTCTGGATTGGGGAAGCCGATGGGGGAGAGCTAACGGAAACGGTATCGGTGTTGCAAACCCAAATCGACGATCTCAACCCCCAAGTGATTGCCTACACCTGCGAGCAGTTGTTGGCCCTGGGGGCCTGGGACGTGTTTACCCAGCCGATCACCATGAAACAGGGGCGACCGGGGATCCTGCTCACCGTTATCTGTCCGCCGGATCGGGTGCCGGAGTGTCAAGATCTCATCTTCCGGGAGACCACCACCCTGGGCATTCGCCACTTCCAACAGCAGCGCACCCTACTGGAGCGGGTCATTGAGCGGGTGGAAACCCCTTACGGCCTGGTAGACATCAAGGTAGCCCGCCACCATGGCCGCATCGTCAACGCTCAGCCGGAGTTTCGCGATTGTGTGGCCCGCGCCCAGGAATTGCACGTGCCGGTTCAGACGGTGTGGCTGGCGGCCCAATCGGCTTGGCAAAGCCGGTTGCAAGGTTGAAGGGACACTGGCTTTAAGCAAGGGGTGTGTGGGTGAGCAAGACCCAGAGCCAAGACGGTTTGGATGGGACAAGGGGGATCCGCGTTTCACCCCCAATGAATCCGCTCCTGTTGAACACAGATTGGCACCCATGGCCTGCTAGCCTGGGAGATGTCGATCTTGCTCTCTCCGCCGACCACAACAATGGAATCCCAAGCCTCTCAATTTAACTTCGACCGCAAACTGTGGGATCGGTTTATCACCGTGGCCCAGCCCTACTTTTACCCCAGAGTGCGCTATGGGGGCTGGATCTTTTTGGGCTTGCTGGCAGCGGCCATGGTGTTTGTGGTTGCCCTGATGTTCTTTGTGGAGATTGGGGTAACTTTGGTCGGTCAGGCCCTGTTCCCGGAGTTTTTCACCAATGTGGCAGCCGGATTGGTGGCGCAAACGGAGAGAAACTTGTCCTCGCCAGTGCTGTGGGTGGCCTCGGTCAGCTTGGCTTTGAGCAGCCTTTGTTTTGGGGCAGTGTGGCGGCAGCTTCGCCAGCGCTGGTTGCAGTGGGCGCTGCTCACCTTTTTGCTGTTTCTGTCGCTGACGGTAAACCGGCTGAACGTGATGATTAGCTTTATCTTTCGGTTTATCGACACAGCTCTGCAGCAAAAAGAAGAGCCCACTTTCTGGCAGTTTTTGATTATTTATGGAGTGCTGATTATCTCAGCTATTCCCATTTTGGTGATCTACCGCTACACTCGCCTCAAGCTAGGGCTGTTTTGGCGAGAATGGCTGACCGATCATTTTCTGGATCGCTACTTCAATCAGCGGGCTTACTACGAGCTGGATTCCAACGCCGCCAACACCGAAATCGACAACCCCGACCAGCGTATATCAGAGGATGTCCGCTCCTTTACCGGCACCACCCTCTCCTTCCTGTTGGACATCCTTGACTCGATTCTCACCCTCTACGCCTTCACCGGCATCCTCTACGGCATTTCTCGTCCGTTGGCGTTGGGGCTGGTAGTCTATGCCACCATTGGTACCGCCATCGCCATTTTGGCTGGTCGCAAGCTGATCAAAATTAACTTCGATCAACTGCGCTACGAAGCCGATTTTCGCTACAGCTTAGTGCACGTGCGGGATAATGCCGAGTCCATTGCCTTCTACCAGGGAGAGGATCAAGAACTCAGGCAAATTTTGCATCGCTTTGGTGCGGCCTTGCGCAATTTTAATTTGCTGATCATCTGGCAGGCCATCATCGATATTTTCCAATACGCCTACAACTATTTCACCCGCATTGTGCCCTATGTCATCGTGGCTCCCCTCTATTTCAGCGGCGTGCGAGACTTCGGCACCATCACCCAGGCCACCATTGCCTTCAGCCAGGTGTTGAGCGCCCTCTCCATTGTGGCCAACCAGATTCAAAGCATTTCCAGTTTTGCCGCTGGGATCAACCGCTTAGGCTCCTTTCACGAGTCTCTGGAAGATCCGGCGCTGCGCCACACCGGCGCTCGGGAAAGCAACATTCAAACTCGCATTGCCCAGCAATTGGCGCTAAACCACGTCACTTTGCTCACCCCCAATTCAGAACGAACCCTGGTTCGGGATCTCTCCTTCGCCTTGGAAGCCGACCAACGGCTGCTGATTGTCGGTGTTAGCGGCAGCGGCAAAAGCTCTCTGCTGCGGGCCATTGCCGGCCTATGGACCAACGGCAAGGGATCCATCGCCCGCCCAGATACCCAGGAGATGCTCTTTTTGCCCCAGAAGCCCTACATGCTGCTGGGATCCCTGCGGGATCAACTGCTCTATCCCAAACGCCGCCGAGACCTCACCGATGAAGATCTCATCCGAGTCTTGGCCCAGGTGAACCTGGGAGACTTGCCGGAGCGGGTGGGCGGCTTTGATGTGGAGAAAGACTGGGCCAGCACTCTCTCCCTAGGGGAACAGCAGCGTCTTGCCTTTGCCCGCATTTTGATCACCCAGCCCCGCTACGCCATTTTGGACGAGGCCACCAGCGCCCTGGATGTGGCCAACGAAAAACTGCTCTACCTGCAGCTGCAACACCTGAACACCACCTACATCAGCGTCGGCCATCGTCCCACCCTCTTGGCCTACCACGACCTGGTTTTGGAGCTGCAGGGGAATTGTGCCTGGCAACTGTGGTCGGTGCAGGAGTATGGTGCCCGCCTAGCCCTGGCCAGCTAGAAGCGCCGACATCTCCAGCTGACTCAAATAACAAGTTTTGCGGGTTTGGGACAAAACCCGGATAGGAGGCTGACTTTTCCAACTGGACGCCGCCCAAGGGAGGTGATAGCCTGTTATTCACAAGTATTCCGACCGGTTTACCGGAGATCACCAATGCCCCCCATGATCCCATCCGAGGCCAAGCGCTCCAAGGTGGAGCAGATCAAGGCAGACAGCCACTTTCTACGGGATCCCCTTCAGCAGGAGCTGGCCCAAGACACCACCCATTTCAGCGAGGCGGCGGTGCAGGTGCTCAAGTTCCATGGCGCCTACCAGCAGGATGACCGGGATCTGCGGCAGCAACGGAAGCAGGAAGGATTGGAGCGGGCCTATTCCATCATGTTGCGCACCCGCATCTCAGGGGGACACGTGCCCCCGCAGCTTTATTTGACCTTGGATCGGCTGGCCGATGAGTACGGCAATGGCACCCTGCGAGCCACAACGCGGCAGACGTTTCAGCTACACGGGATCCTCAAGAAAAACCTCAAGGCCACCATAGCCAGCATTCTCAAACAGATGGGATCCACCCTGGCCGCCTGCGGCGATGTCAACCGCAACGTGATGGCACCGGTTGCCCCCTACAAAAATCGCCCTGCCTATCGCTATGCCCAAGAGTATGCCCGCAAGCTGGCGGATCTGTTGGCTCCGAAGACCTCTGCCTACTACGAGATCTGGGTGGATGGGGAGCCGGTTCCCATCCCACCGGTGGATGAGGAAGTGCGGGAAGCAGAGCAGTTTGTGGGCAACGGGGTGCGCCTGGAGGGGCCAGAACCCCTGTATGGCCCCGTCTATTTGCCCCGCAAGTTCAAGACAGCCATCGCCGTAGCCGGGGAAAACACGGTAGATGTGTACTCCCAGGACTTGGGCTTGATTGTGCTCACGGATCGCAAGGGCAACTTGAAGGGCTTCAACATCGTGGTAGGTGGCGGGATGGGACGCACTCACGGCAAGGAAGAAACCCAGCCCTTGCTGGCCCAGAAGCTCTGCTTTGCCCCGCCGGAGGCGGTGTATCGGGTTTGCCAAGCGGTTTTGGCTGTGCAGCGGGACTACGGCAACCGGCACGACCGCAAGCAGGCGCGGTTGAAATACTTGGTGAGAGACTGGGGGATCCGCAAGTTTCGCCGTGTGGTCGAGCAGTACCTGGGGGAGAAGTTGTTGCCCTTCCGGCGCATGCCCAAGTTTGTCCCCAACAGCGACGACTACCTAGGCTGGCACGAGCAGGGGGATGGCCGTTGGTTTTTGGGCATCTCCATTGAAAATGGCCGCATCCAGGACACCCCAGAGCGGCAGCTCAAAACGGCGCTGCGCCGGATTGTGGAAGCCTTTTCTCTGCACGTGCGGCTGACCCCCACTCAGGACGTGATCTTTATTGACATCGAGGATGGCCAGCGGGAGGCCATCAACCAGATCCTCAAGTCCCACGGGGTGCTCTCCAAAGAAGAGATCCCTCAACTGGTGCGGCTGTCGATGGCCTGCCCTGCCCTGCCCACCTGTGGGTTGGCGATTACCGAGTCGGAGCGGGCTTTGCCGGGGCTGGTGCGCCAGTTGGATCGGCTGTTGCAGGAGCTGGATCTGCAGGATTCGCCCTTTTTGGTGCGCATGACCGGCTGCCCCAACGGCTGTGCCCGACCCTACCTGGCCGAGCTGGGATTGGTGGGATCCGCCCCCGATGGCTACTACCAGATTTGGCTGGGAGCCAGCCCCCGCGGGGATCGCCTGGCGCAAGTGTTTCAGGATCGGGTACACATCAGCCAGATCGTGCCGCTCATGAGAGTTCTCCTGCAGGCCTACAAGCAGGAGCGCCGTCCTGGCGAGAGCTTTGGAGATTACTGCCATCGGGTGGGGATCCCCTACCTGAGGGCCCAGGTGCAGCAAAGGGATGGCGTTTTTGCGTAAACTACCCAACCCTGACTGCTTCGCAGTACAGGGCGAGCTTAAGGCCTCCGGCCCGCTGGCGCGAACGGTAGCCCTGCAGTTGGCAAGCCAACCACGTTCGCGAAGCGAGCCGTAGGCTTGACCTCTAGGCT